>CAYYVR010000001.1:0-4524 GCA_964475185.1 uncultured Clostridium sp.
GTAAAAAAGCTATGAAAAAGAGCTGAGGGTGCGGATATAGAATCAAAAAGAAAATATATTATTGATTTGGGATGTGTTAATGGTATAATGCTAAAAATGTATTAATTGTAAAGGGAGCAGAGGTCTCATGAATTATGTTTTTATATCACCGCATTTTCCCCATAATTTTAAAAATTTTGCGGTGGCTTTGAAAGAAGAAGGCATCACGGTCCTGGGCATTGGGTCCGAACCTTATGAAGCACTGGAGGAGGAGCTGAAGTCCTCCCTGACGGATTATTATCGCGTTGAAGACATGGAAGATTACGACCAAATGTACCGGGCCCTGGGCTTTCTGATTTTCCGCCATGGCCGCATGGATTATCTGGAGTCTCATAATGAATACTGGCTGGAACAGGACGCCAGACTTCGAACGGATTTCAACATCCCCGGTTTCCGGACGGTAGATATGCCCCCGATCAAGTTAAAATCTGAAATGAAGCGGATTTTTCGCAAGGCTGGAATCCCCGTGGCCCGTGGACGGGTGATCCATACCCTGGAGGAAGCCAGAGCACTGGGGTCAGAGCTTGGATACCCCATGGTGGCCAAACCGGACAATGGAGTGGGGGCGGCGCACACCTATAAAATCAGAGATGAAGCGGATCTGGACCGGTTTTTCCAGATCAAACCGGATCTTGTATTTATCATGGAAGAATTCATCCAGGGTGACATCGAGACCTTTGACGGGCTGGTGGATCAGAGCGGTGAGCTGGTGTTCAAGAATTCCTTCCAGTACACACTGGGGGTCATGGAAATAGTCAATCACCAGCTGGATCTGCTCTACTACACCCGGCGGGAGATCCCAGAGGATCTGCATGAATATGGGATGGCTGCTGTCAGGGCTTTTGGCCTGGCCGGGCGATTTTTCCATCTGGAGTTTTTCCGCCTGCCTGACGGATCGCTGATGGCGCTGGAATTAAATGCCAGACCTCCGGGCGGTCAATCCCTGGATATGTTCAACTATGCCAATGACACGGACGTATACCGGCGATATGCCGCCATGATCTCAGGAAAATCGCTGGAAGACCTGCCCGACTTTCCTTATTTCTGTGCTTACATCGGTCTCCAGCATAAAGAAGGGACCTGCCTTTGCCACTCCAGTGATGAAGTCAGGGCGTACTGCGGTGATCTGATCCTGCAGCATAACGCCATGCCCGCCATTTTTGCCCGGGCAATGGGCAATGAGGCTTATCTGATCCGAACACCGGACTTGGATCGAATGCTGGATGCAGCAGATTTCATCATGAAACGGGAAGAACAGACGATCTGATCCCAGTCGGGATCCCAAGATACGGAAAAAAGCCGTAAAAATCCCGGACAGCACCGATCCTGAAAGCTGGCCCGGTATGAGCAATGGTTGGAGGATAGGGCCATTGCCTGCTGGGGCTCCCTCGTTACATCATCGGATGACTGTTCCGATATATCATCGGATGACTCCCCCCTCTGCCATCAGACCCTCGGGCGGGCGGTGTCGGCATCATCGGATGGACCAGAAATGGCCAGCGTCATTTCTCCGGACACCAAATCCTGAGCCGGTGAGGTTCCGATGCGGCAAAGAATCACAAAGGTTGCTGCGTACCCGGATCAGTCCAGCGCCGTTTTCGGGAAGATGCAGAGATCACAAATCCGTCTGGTGATCGATCTCGGTACAAGTTAACCTGCCAGGATGGAAGACACGGATATCATATGTTAAGCTCAATTCAGGAAAGCGGGTCATTGGATCCTATTCAGGGTCTTGCCGACGGACTGACTCGGATAATGCTTTTTTTATCCCGGATCCGGCAGTCCATGATGCGGCAGTTCAGGGAATGATTCGCCCCACCCAGGGAATGGGACGGACAAAGGATCGATGCATCCCAGTGCAGGCAGGAACTCCATCCGGTCAGCAGCCCGATTGATCAAACCATCGTTTTCCTGCGGTCTTCCCGCTTCGAAGGCAGAATCGCTGATCTGAGAAGATCGGCCCATATACAGGAGGTCATGTCTTGTTTACGAAGAACCATACCATCGGCGATGTTCTGGACCACCCGCTGGGTCATGATCTGATCCGGCGCATCCTTATCTTCACTGGTGGGCAGCACCGCTGGCTGGCCAACCCCCTGGCACGGCGGATCCCCCTGAGCTGGATCCCCCGGCTATCCCTGGGAAAAGCGGACGGAGAGTTTATCGAGGCCCTTCTCCAGCTCCTCAACAGTCATCCCGAGATCCCGCCAGAGCCCAAAGGACCGTTGCGTCCGGCCTGGTGGAAGGAAGCGGTGTTTTATCAGATCTATCCCCGAAGCTTCAAAGACAGCGACGGCGACGGCGTCGGAGATCTTCGGGGGGTCCTGGAACAGCTGGACTATCTTCAGGATCTGGGGGTGGATGCGATCTGGCTCTCTCCGGTCTATGATTCTCCCATGGAAGACAATGGCTATGATATCCGGAACTACCGCCAGATCCATGAAGACTTTGGCACCATGTCAGATTTTGAGGCGCTCCTCGATGAGGTGCACCTTCGCGGCATGCGCCTGATCATGGATCTGGTGGTGAATCACACGTCCGATGAACATCCCTGGTTTCAGGCAGCACTGAAGGATCCGGCCTCCCCGTACCGTGATTACTACTTTTTCCGCAGCGAGCCCAATAACTGGACCTCTTACTTTGGCGACAGGGCCTGGTCGCAGTTATCGGAACAAGAGGAGTGGGTGCTGCATCTGTTCAGTCCAAAGCAGATGGATCTCAACTGGGAAAATCCGGCCATGCGCAGGGACATTGCAGCCATGGTCAGAAGCTGGCTGGATCGGGGCATCGACGGCTTTCGGCTGGATGTCATCAATTATATCTCCAAGGTGCCGGGATTGCCGCCCGGCAACAGAACCATCGGTGATCTGACGGGATATACCGGCGTCGAACATTACTTTTACGGTCCGCACCTCCATGAATACCTCCATGAGCTGCATGAGGCGGCCTTTGCCCCTGCCTGCGCTTTTTCCGTCGGGGAGACACCGGGGATCGGCCGTCAGGCGGCCAAACTCCTCACCGCGGCCGCCCGCCGGGAGCTGGATATGATCTTTTCCTTCGATCATCTGGAAAACCCCGGCAAATCGCGCTTTGAGGAGTACCGGTATGATCTCAATGAACTCAAAGGCCATTTCATCGAGTGGCTGGAGGATTATGACGGATCCTGGATGTCTCTGTTCTATGAGAATCACGACAACCGGCGAATGATCTCCAAAGTGGATCCGGATCCCTCCGTTCGCGTAGTCCTGGCCAAACTGCTGGGTCTGATCCAGATGACGCTGAAAGGAACGCCGTTCCTCTACCAGGGTCAGGAACTCGGTTTAGTGGACAGTTCCTTCGGTCACTGGGCAGATCTGAGAGACGTGGAGAGCCTGAATCTCTTCGAACAGTGGCGTGGGGAAATGGGCGATGACGCAGCGTTTCAGAAAGTCCTGGCTGGCAGCCGGGATCATGCCCGGATCCCCATGCCCTGGACCGGCGGACCGAACGGCGGGTTCTCCAGTCAGGAGCCCTGGATCGCCCTGGATGAACGCAATCAAAGCTATCATGCCGAAGGCCAGCTGAAGGACCCCGATTCCGTACTCAGTTTCTACCGGGATCTGATCCGCCTGCGGCGCGAGCATGCCGTCCTCCGGTACGGCGACATCACCTTCACCGATCGTACTGCGAAAAATGCCTTTTGCTATGTTCGCCAAAACGGCCGTGAGACCCTGCACATCCAGTGCAATCTCTCCAACCAGGAGATCCCAAGACCCCAGCCAGGGGAAGGATGGGTGCGCCTGGCCGGCAACTATCCCGACTTGCCCCAGACCCGCCTTCGTCCCTATGAAGCGGGCATCTGGCTGGAAAGCTGACGGGAAGGCCCCTCCCCGATGGGAAAGTGCCGCGCTCAGGATAGAGCTGCGCCGGCTGATTTCATGAAAACCGGCAACTGTGCCGGCGGCTCAGTTCCCTGTTCTGAATAAATGACAGCCCGCCTCTGAGATCAGCTGTTGATTTCGGAGGCGGGCTGTTTCAAAGGGGCGCGCGGAGTGGGAAGGGGCTATTGGATCCCTGCGGATCAGCAATTGTTTCGGTCGGACTGGACCATTTGATCTGATCAAAATCCAGACTGTCATCTATCAGCCCGTTGTGGACGGGGTGGAATTTTTTCGGGAAAAGGTGTATCATGAAGGTGAATAAATACACTAATCGTGAAAATATACCAACACGGTCCAGCCGCTCTTTTCCTTTGACCGGATCCTCCCGGAGGGATCATGGAAGGACCCCGGGCAGCAATGGCTGGATCAGCACGCAAACCGATGGAAATTGATAACAGGCATTGCCAGCACCCCCCCTCAATGGAAACTGAACGCGGGCATTCCCAGAGTGTTCCCGAAGGAACCTGATTGGAACCGGTGAAGGTCCATCGATACTTGACGACGGCGGAACGGGAGGGATCAAAATGATGCAGATGATGGCTTATTTTTATATCTATTCCATGGT
>CAYYVR010000001.1:4624-35919 GCA_964475185.1 uncultured Clostridium sp.
TTGCGGCTCTGCACTAAGCTAGAGTTCATCATCACTGCAAAGAGGTCCAATGTCCCGCCGGATCAGCGGGATCACGTCATGATGTCCGGCTGCTCCCTGCCGGGCATCACTGATGTCATCGGAGAGTTGTTCGCCCGGTCTGTCAAAGGTTCATCATTTCAGGCTGTTATTTTTCATCTCACGAATGATCCGGTCCCTGGCACTCAGGCAATACCTGCGTTGGATCCTGTGCCGGACCGTATGATCATCACGGTGGGGCTCCCCGATCCAACAGTGAGGTTCGGAGAAATTTAATGGCGCAGGGGAGAGCGGGGGAGGCCTGACGGGCAAGACGCCGTTGATCCGGCGAAGCCATGGTTACCGTTTATTCAAAAATTTAGACTATAGTGTAAGAAAGAAGCAGACGATCCCCGGAAGGAGTGTGCGCCAAGCCATGTTTGAATTATATTCACGGAGATTGAAGAACCAGACGGGCGGACCGGAAATTTATTCCTATGATCAGTTTCCGTTCCAGTTCAGGGTCCAGTTGTTCTATATCGTTTCGGACGTCTTTGACCGCCTGGAACGAACCTATTCACGGGAAAGCTGGAAATATCTCCATGACAGTTTTGCCAGGGAATTGGGCGTCCGGCAGCTGAGCCGGTTTTATGAAACCTACGGTCAGGAAAAAAGAGGGATCGAAGGATTCATCACGGAAGCCCCTGAAGTCGAGGTGTTGGATTTCATCGACTTTACCTTTGCGATCATTGAAAATCTGATGAAAAAGCCGGATCTCATCCTAAAGAAAGATCTGACGGGATCATTTGAAAAAGCCATCCAGGAGCTGAATCATCGATTCAGACAGCATAACCTCGGCTATGAATTCATCAGCGGTGAGATCATCCGAAAAGACCACGAGCTGTTTCATCAGGAAGTCATCAAGCCGGTGCTGCGGTTCCTTCTGACGGCCGGGTTTACTGCCGCCGAGGCGGATCTGTCAAGGGCGTTTGAACATCGCCGCAAAGAAGAAAATAAGGAGGCCATCCAGGCCGCGCTTCAGGCAGTGAAAAATACACTGAAGGCCATCTGCGCCAGGTCAGGCTTCGTGACGGGGGGAGCGGAAAATACGGCAGAGGACCTCTTTGCCGTTCTTGAGCGGAATGGGTTCTTCCCCTCAGCGATGAAGCCTCACCTCCATGCGCTGAGGACCTGCCTTGAAAGCGGAGCTGCGATCTTTTCAGAGGCCCCGGAGGCGGCACAGGATCCGATCCTGCAATCCGATGAATTCACCGAATATGCCATTAACCTTGCCGCCGCCAACATCCTGCTGCTGTCGAAGATCTGCTGCTCAGATCCTAAACCATCCAGTCGGTCCCTGCCGGGATGGGAAGAGATCGCCGCTGCCGCAGAGTCGGGGTGGGATCTGTAAACCTGTGTCCCCGAGGGAACGTCAGGGGAGACAGACTGCTTTGAGACGCGTCTGATCAGGAAAAAAAGGAGGCGATGAAATGCGGCTGTTTACTGCCATCCGGTTTGGACCGGCAACGAGGTCCAGACTGGCGGATCTGACGGAAGAACTTTGCCGACATTCCCAGCGCGGGCGATTCACAGCGCCGGAAAATCTGCACCTGACCCTTGTGTTCCTCGGTGAATGCAATGAGAGGCAGGTCAGCGCAGCGAAAAAAGCCATGGACCCGATCGACTTTGATGCGGTTCTCCTCCTCATCGACAGGCTGGGAACCTTCAGACGGAACCGACGGGATCTGTGGTGGGCCGGTGTGGCAGAAAATCATGCACTGGCAGCCCTGCAAAAGGACCTGAGCAGCCATCTGATGGACGCCGGGTTCGCCTTGGCAGATCGCCGGTATGAACCCCACATCACCCTGGGGCGTGAGATCCTCACAGAGATGGAACCGCGGGCCATTGAGCCCTTCGGCGAAGCGGTGGCATGCATTGAACTGATGAAGTCAGAACAGCTCAGCGGCCGCCTGACCTATACCCCGGTCCATCAAAAGCAGAGCCGATGAGCCAAAGTCCCGGATCCTGGAAGGTGGATGCAGACAGATCCCGATGGATCTCTGTGATGGAGCAGACGGGTTCGGGTGATCCTGTTCAAGGGAGCGTTTTATCGACTTTGCAGGATTGAAGGATGGACTGCTGCAGATGAAAACAGACACTGTGTTTTAGAGGAGAATGGGCCTTCTCTGATTTCAGTTGCTCCGTCCGCCATCAGTTGGTATAGTTGGAATAGAACCTTCCGGACAGGGCGAAAAGCCTGTGCAGGGATCAATCAGGAAAAGGAAGAAGGGAACATGACGCAGACTATCCAGCGGTTTTTAGATGAAGAGGGCAGACTGAAACAATGGCCGGCCAAACATGCCATGAAAGATCTGGCTTGCCTGTATCTGGCGGAGAAATTCGAGTACGACACGATCTATACGGAGCCGGAAGTCAATGCCATCGTAGCGACCTGGCATACTTTCGGAGATTATTTTCTGCTGCGGCGGGCGCTGGTGGAACGCGGTCATCTGCAGCGGACTCAGAATGGGAGTCAGTACTGGAAGAACAGGGATAAGAAACGTTCCGCTCACGGGGGCGATGATCCGGTGATCAGCAAGCCGACCTTAAACGGAGACAGTCGTGAGACGGCGGATCAATTCGGAGGTGGACGATGACCGTACTTCTTTTGCTGATCGGATTCGCACTGCTGATCAAAGGAGCAGATTTTTTTGTGGACGGAGCATCCAGTCTGGCAGCTGCGCTGCGCGTCTCACCCATGCTGATCGGATTGACTGTGGTTGCCTTCGGCACCAGTGCCCCGGAGGCTTCGGTCAGTCTGGTGGCTGCGCTGGAAGGCTCCAGTGAAGTGGCCCTGGGAAATGTCGTCGGCAGCAATCTCTTCAATACTACCCTGATTCTTGGCGTGGCTTCCCTGATCTACCCCCTTGTCGTGAAAAGTGAGACCATCCGCAAGGAGATCCCCTTCGCGCTGCTTGCCGGAGTCGTTCTCCTTGTGCTGATCAGCGATGTCTTTTTGCTGCAGGCCCCGACCATTTTGATCACGCGAAGCGAAGGGATCGTCCTGCTGCTGTTTTTCGTGATTTTCCTGTATTATGTCTTTGAAGTGGCCCGAAATAATCGGGAACTGAATGCTGCCGGTACGGTCCCGGTCACCGGGAAGAGCATGATCCGCAATTTGGCAGCCACTGGCGGCGGTATTGCCGGCATCGTTCTCGGCGGTCATCTCGTGGTGCAGAGCAGTGTCAGGATCGCCCTCTCTCTGGGGATGAGCCAGACCCTGGTGGGACTGACCATCGTCGCTGTGGGCACGTCACTCCCTGAGCTGGTGACTTCCATTACCGCAGCCCTCAAAGGCCAGACTGAGATCGCTTTGGGCAATGTCATCGGCAGCAATATTTTCAATGTCCTGTTTATCCTGGGGATCTCTGCGGCCATCCATCCCCTGTCGGTGGATCCCAGGATCCTCTCCGATGTCTGGCTTTTGATTTTCCTGACCATCGTGGTCCTGTTTCTTTCCAGGACCCATCATCGCATCACCAGGAAGGAAGGGGCTTTCCTGACTTCTGCCTACGTGGTTTATCTTGTTCTCATCATCCTGCGAAACTGATCAATGGAGACCGCGAACCTTTAGATGGCTGACCTCAGGCCCAGGGCAAAAAACAAAGGCTGGCTTTGAATCAATAGCAAAACCAAGTCTGAAATTAAACCATATCGATAGCCTGATGCAAATTCAATACCCCGTCCCAAGCCCAGCCCAAAGCCAAAATCAAAGCTAAAAAATCAGAACCAGGACAAATGATCTGCAGGCATACTGCAAGGGGAGGCCGGCCATGAGTCAGGCAGCGTGGATCTCGTTTTTTTCGTATAATTTCATAACGTCCATCACACCCGGTCCCATGAATATCATTGCCATGAATGTTGCCGGGATCCAGGGCCTGCGCAAAAGCCGGTCAGTTTTTGCCGGATTGATCCTGGGACTCGCTGCAGTGCTTCTTTTATGCGGGTTATTCAGTGCCAGCCTGGCAGCCATGCTGCCAAACATGGTCGAGACCATGAAATACATCGGCAGCGGCTATATCCTTTGGATCGCCTTCGTCATTTTGCGCAGCCGCCCGGGGGTCGGGTCGGATCGTGCCATGGCGCTGAATTTCAACCGGTCGTTCCTGCTTCAGTTCGTTAACATCAAAGCCTACATCTGGGCCATCACCGTTTATTCGGCTTATGTCCTGCCCAACGGCCAGGGTTTGGTTCGGATCCTGAGCTTTGCCGGTCTCATGCTGCTGATCGCAGTTCTGTGCGCCATGGTATGGGCTGCATCCGGAGCTCTGCTCAGTGCGTTCCTGCAAAAGCACTGGCGCCTCGCCAACGCGGTCATGGCTCTGATGCTGCTCTACAGTGCGGTGAGCCTGCTGATGGATTGACCGATGTTTCGCAGCCCGGGATCAACAGCATCCCATCTGAGGTGACTTGGACGCCACTCCGTTCAGGCGGCATACACCGGGAGATGGCCCGGCAGATCCCGAGGGACTCACGGATCCGTCGGAAATTATTGTTAATGAGGAATATACATGACAAAGACCTTCCCGGCCACCCAGTTTTATACCAGGTTTTCGAGAAGGTCTTTGTCATGGAATTATCATCGGATCTGATGCATCGATCAGAAATCGGCGGCGGAGCGATGGGTTTTTCATGTCCTGTTTTTTCAGTTCGGCTGCGGGTCCAATTTAGTTTGAGAGGACGACATCAGTCTGTTCAGAGGAAGCGGTTTCAGAACATGTCGTGCCATAAAAGGTTTTTTTGGCGAAAATGCTGAAGACAATCGGAATGATCAGCAGTCCCAGCGTCAGATAGATGATGTGGAAAGCGGAAAAATGTTCCAGGATCGAACCGCCCAGTAAACTGCCGAAGACGATTCCGAAATTGAAGGTACTGGACTGAAGCGATGTAGCGACATCTTTGCCGGTTTCGACCTGCCGGGTCACGGCTGTCTGGAATATCGAAACCAATGCCCCGAAAGAAATCCCCCACATGAAAAACGCAGCATGGGAGACAATGAAGGTGCCCTTAAAGCCTATGAGAAGGAGCATGGCAGCAAACGCTAAAGTCAGCATGAACACAGTCAGAGGGCCCAGATAACGGTCAACGACCCTGGCGGCCAGTAAGACCGATAGGATCGTTCCGATCCCGAAGATGATCAGGGCGATATTGATCCCGCCCCTGAAGCCGAGATCTCCAACCAGTGGGGAAATATAAGTATATAAAGCATAGTGCGCCATAATGGTGAGGAAGGTCACCACCAGGCAAATGACGACGGATCTGTTTTTGATGATCGTGAAGGGTGAATTTTCAGAGGATCTCTTTTCTCCGGGAGCGGCAGGTAAAATGAAGTAGCCGATGATCGCCACGGCAAACAGGATCAGACTTAACAGGCCGAATTCGATCCGCCAGCCAAAGGAGGTGCCGATGGCGGTCATGATCGGCAGGCCAATGCCGATACCCAGGGTGGATCCAGCCATGGCCACAGCGATGGCTCTGCCGTGGAGGGAGGAGGGCACCAGGCGCATGGCATAGGCTGAAACCAGCGGCCACAGGACACCTGCGGAGATCCCGCCGATCAGCCGGGACACGACGATGACATTATAGGATCCGGAAAATGAAATGACTAAATTTGAAACCGCGAAAACAACGACCAGGATCAGCAGGAGCTTCTTCCGGTCCACCGGCATGGTCCATGTGATCAGAGGGATCGTTCCCACTGCCGATGCCACGGCATAAACAGAAACAAGAAATCCGATGGCTGCAAAGGAAACCCCGAGACCGCTGCTCATTTCAGGTAATACCCCTGAGGGCATCAATTCAGACAGGATCCCCATAAACGTGACGCTTGATAAAAGCAACAAAAATAACCATGGAAACTTTTTATTTGTATTTTCCATATATCCTCCTTCTACCCTATTAATATGAAAGTATTGGTGAATGGATCACCGATATGATTATATCTCTCATAATATTTAATAGCCATGGACAATCATACGAAGTTAATACAATCCCATTGGACTTTTTGGTACACACAAACCTGATTAATTCGTCCTTTGGTCCGATGAGATTTTCAGCCGGATTAGTTATAGTTAACATATATTTAAAATCGGGCGCAATCGGACCGAGTGAAGGAGAAAATATGAAAAAATTTACAAATGCTGTGATTTACGGGCATAAAGATGCCAATGAGATCTTAGTCGATAATGGCGTGATCAGGGGGATCGGCAGGGATCTGGGCCCGGCTGATGAAACCATTGATCTGGGCGGAAAGCTGGTAACAGCTCCCTATGTGGATCCCCACCTGCATCTGGATTATGTGTATACGCTGTCTGAACTGGGGCAGGCAGGTGCCGGATCCGGGACGCTGTTCGAAGCCATTGAAATGTGGCCGAAATTCAAGAAGGACCTGACTGTGGACAGCGTGAAGCATCTGGCCCTCAAGGGGATCAGAGACGAGGTTTCTCAGGGAGTCCAGCACATTCGGACACACATCGATGTCACGGATCCCAAGTTCACTGCCCTGAAGGCAATGCTGGAACTGAAATCCGAATTAAAGGAGATCGTCGACATTCAGATCGTGGCCTTCCCCCAGGAAGGGATGTACACCTACAGGGGCGGCCGTGACCTGGTGGAAGAAGCTCTTAAAATGGGTGCTGATGTCGTGGGCGGGATCCCGCATTATGAGCCGGCCCGGGAATTCGGTGAAAAATCCGTTCATGACATTGTCGAACTGGCCTTGAAATATGAAAAGCTCATCGACGTTCACTGTGATGAGACAGATGACACCCAGGCTCGATTCGTGGAGCTTTTGAACGCACTGGTCCTGATGGAAGATTATGGGACCCGGACGACAGCAAGCCATACCTGCTCCTTTGGTTCAGCAGATAATTCATACGCCTACCGCATGATCGACCTGTTCAAGAAGAGCAAAATGAACTTTATCGCACCGCCAACGGAAAATGCCTATCTTCAGGGCCGCCAGGATACTTATCCCAAACGCCGCGGGCTGACACGGGTCAAAGAATTCGTTGAATCAGGGATCAATGTTGCCTTTGCCCAGGATTCCATCAATGATCCCTGGTATCCGATGGGCAACGGAAACATGATGAACATCCTCGACAACGGGATCCACCTGGCTCAGATCATGTCGCCGGAAGATATCGAGCGAGATCTTGATCTGATCACCATCAATGGCGCCCGGTGCCTCAATATTCAGGATACCTACGGGCTGGATGCCGGCAAGGATGCAAACTTCATTGTTCTCAATGGAGACAGTCCATTCGATGTCATTAGAAACCGCGCCAATGTTCTGGCATCTGTGAGAAAGGGAGAATATCTGTTCAGTCAGAAACCGGTGGAATATGATGTAACACTTGATCTGGGCATCAAGTATTAAGATCATCGGAGTGTTTTGGCAATCAGGATATCAAAATGATATGGCCAGGATCCTGTGGGGCTGATTTCGAACATGGCGATGCAGCGCAGTGAGCTGGCAAAACAGCATGCAGTTCAGCATGGTAAACAGCATACAAAACAGCATACAAAACAGCAAACAAAACAGCAAACAAGACAGCATACAAAACAGCGTGCAGGGATCTGAGTTATGTAAGAAAACATTAGTCAGGAGATCTTCCACAGGGAATCCGGTAAGGAATCTGAGGTGAGATCAATTGCTTTTTTACCCTCCCGATAGTAGAGTGGACTATTGGGAGGGTTTTGTTATGTATGTAAAATGTTATGAGCTGATGAAGCTCCCTGTATTTAAAAATATCCATCTTGCCGCCGGTGCATCCGGTTTGAACCGCCTGGTTTCCTGGCCGTATGTTTCGACCACCCCTTCGCTGAGGGGATGGATCCGCGGCGGGGAGTTAGTGTTTATTGTCAATAACGATGATTTGACCCAGGTGCTGGAAGAGGCAGTTTTATATCATGTGGCCGGGGTCGTGGTTTTAAAGAATGATGCGAATCGATCCTGTCTGAATGATGATCTGATCGATTTTGCCAATCAGGAAGGGCTGCCGTTATTTGAAATGGATTATGAAATGAAGCTGGTGGATGTGACCAGAGAAGTCGGTGCTTTTCTTATGAATAAGCAGAAAAAAGTTAATTATCTGGACAATTTCTTTCACACCATCCTTTTTTCAGATCCTCTCGATCCCGAAAAAGCCGATAATTTTATGCTCCACTACGGCTTTCACAGTGAAGATCGATTCTTCATCACCACGCTTCACACGGCGGACCCCTCCAGACTGAGTGATCTGCAGCTATCGCTGCAGCCCTATATAGAAGAACCGGATGTTCAATTCCTGATGATTCAACTCGATTCCTATCTGGCCCTTTTGGCCGTTTGCAGACCAGACCATATCAAAACAGCGAAGACATTGCTCAAATCGGCCTTCCCGATCCTGAAGGAAAGATTTCCCGGACTGCGTACCATGACCATCGGAAGTACCTGCGATTCACTCCATGACATTCGCAGCAGTTATCAGCGGTCGATGAAGTCCACGGCGCTTTGCACCGATGAAATCAGAATCATCGATTATGAAACCCTTGGCTTCGAACGGTTGCTCCTCAATGCAGAGGAATCAGACTTGGCAGAATATGCGAAGTTTGTACTGGGTGCTGTAAAAGAGTATGATGATGAAAATGACTCCTCTTTTCTGAAAACCATGGAAACATTTATCCTGTTCAATGGGAATATCAGCAAAACGGCTTCCAGATTATACATCCATAAAAATACCTGCATCTACCGGATCGCGCGGATCGGGGAATTGTTTCAGATCGATCTGAATGATCCCGACGTCCGGGCAGATGTGCTGAACTGTTTGAAGATCTACCGGTTTTTAGATGAACTGAAGTAAATTAAAACGGCTCTGCCATGATATAAAAATCAAGGTGGAAGAAACAGAGCAAAACAGCCGCAAAAAACAAGGCAAATCAAAAAGAGACATTAAAAAAGCGACATTAAAAAAAAGACATTAAAAAAACGAAACCATGAAGAAAAGAAAAGAACAGAAAAGCAAGTGAAATGAAAAGCCGGGAAATCAGTTCATCGGCCAAATCTGCAATAATGGGGGAATGAAGGATGACAGGATCGAAAGAAAAAATGATAGGGATCGCGATCATTGCAGTTTCAGCGATTTTAGCAGTCCTGGGGTATATTCTGCTGCCGGATGTGATGGTGGTGCAGATCGGACTGGATGGCAGTGCTTCCAACACGTTGTCCAAGATCCCGGCGCTGCTGATCCCCTTTGCCATCAGTACCATCTCCTCGATCATGTATATGAACAGTGAAGCCTCAGCCCGTACCAAGAATCTGATTTTTGCGGTGCTGGGTGTGATCATCGCTTTATTTTCCTTCTTCATCAATCTCAGGAAATGACCTGAATTGCTGGAACGGCCCGTCAGATATCAATGCAATGAACCCCTTAAAACCACACCAGGCGTGTGATCTTAAGGGGTTCATTTTGCTTTCCGGGATCTTCGACCAATGGCTCTACCAATGGCCTGACCAATGGCCTGACCAATTCGGCTTCCAACAGAAAATTGCCCCCATTTCACCGCCGCAGCCGGGCTGGCGATGAAACGGGAGCGGGTTTTTATTGTTGGGCAGGGAGTGAATTTGTTTCCAGGTCATGGATATACCTGACCAGGGGTTCCACCAGGTCCAGTCTGGCAAAGGGCATCACGATATAGAAGCCATCCACCAGGGGGCGGATCCGGTCGATGAAGCCGGTGGAAATGGCATAGGAATGAGCCGGGGCGGTTTCCGGATCAAGGTCCCGGAAGCTGTCGACGATGTGCGGGTCAACATCACATCCGGTCAGTTCATTGGCCATGAACTGGGCATTGCGGTGTCCGGTGATGGGATAGATCCCGCCCAGGATCCTGCCTTTGAGGGTCTGCCTGGCTTTTGCCAGATTGGCCACGCCCAGCGGACTTAAGATGGGCTGTGTCAGGTGCATCACCGCCCCTGCGGCCTCTTTCTGAAGGGATTTTTTCAGTTCGATGTCAAAATTGACGGAATTCACGTTCAGGGCGCAGCCCATGGTGAAACCGCCGTCAAATAACGTGGTGTTCAGATCCATGATGTAATGAAGCAGGGTCGTGGTGGTAAAGTTGAAGACGGATTTGATTTTTTCCCGGTCGGTGGTCAAAACCGGGTCGCCGGTGACCACCAGGATATTATCCACGCCATCGGCGTTCAGTCCGAGGAGCAGTCCCTTGGTGGCATTGAGGTTGCGATCCCGGCAGGCGAAGTGGGGGATCACTTCCAGATCCAGGGTGTTTTTCACCCGGCTGGCCAGATAGGAAGCATCCATGCGGGCTTTGGCGATGGGATTGTCTGCAATGGTGATGGCATCCACGCCCATGGTTTTGAAGCGCCTGGCATTTTCCAGATAGTCTTTGATATTGGGTTCTTTGGGGGAATCATATTCAACGATGACGACCCGTTCCCCCCGTTCCATTTTTTTGAGCAGTGAGGATTTTCTGGATTTGATCGCCAGTTCGGCTGAAGACGTCTTAAGTCCCTTCACCGGCGTGAGGGGATGATCTTCCAGAAGTTGGGCGATGAGCCGGATGTAATCCGGGTTCGTACCGCAGCAGCCTCCGATGATGGCAGCCCCAAGCTCCAGCCCTTCCTGGATTTTTTCAGCGTAGTACGCTTTGTTATCGGGGAAGTGGACCATGTTGCGAATCACCTCCGGATACCCGGTGTTGGGGATCATGGAAAAATATTTTCCCGTGTTCGGCAGCCGCTTCATGGTCTCCAGCGTATGATGGGGGCCTGCGCCGCAGTTCAGTCCCAGGGCATCGATGGCTTCCACCGCGCCCAGATCCTCGAAGATCTTTCGGACATTTTCCCCGGAGGACGTCAGGCCGTCCTGATCCGATTCAAAGGAACAGATGATGAAGGCATCGGGCAGCTGTTCTCTGATCCGTTTTGCCAGCCGGGCCTGAAACACATTTTCTCCGAAGGTCTCGAACAGATAGTTTCTGACGCCTTGGGCGATGAAGACATCCACGATTTCACAGTATTCTGCAAAGTCGGGCGGCTCATCCCCCGGCGCCGTGTAGATGGGACCGATGTCGGCGATGACGGGGCGATCCCCGGCTTCCTCCCGGGCGATGCGGATGCCGGCGGAAATGATCCGCGCCAGAGTCTCACCGTCGGTGTCCAGGACCCGCCGGTTGGCGGAAAACGTATTGGTCCGGATAGCATTGGCCCCGGCCCGGATGTAGTGCCGGTGGACCAGAGCCACATCCAGGGGGGCCTGGAGATTGGCCAGCTCACACTCCTGGATCGGCTGCCCGGCAACGGTGGGGTAGTATGTGCCGAAGGCGCCGTCCAGCAGCAGGGGGTTTTCCCTGAGCCATTCTCTGATCGTTAGGGTCTGATTGTCATTCATTCCAGCCTCCGAAGATCCCCTTGGCGATGGCGACACTTTCCGTGGCGTCCCTGGCATAATGATCGGCCTTCAGTGTGTTCACCGCATAGTGCCGGGTCAGGACGGCGCCGCCCACCATGATTTTGACATCCGGGCATGTTGCCCGCAGGGCCTGGATCGTTTCGTTCATGCTCTCCAACGTGGTGGTCATCAGAGCGGACAGGCCCACCAGTTGGATGTTTTTCTCCCTGACTTGCTGCACCACTGCTTCCACCGGGACATCTCTGCCCAGATCGATGATGTCGAAGCCGTAATTTTCAAGGACCACTTTGACGATGTTCTTGCCGATGTCGTGGATATCGCCTCTGACCGTGGCCAGAAGGATGCTGCCCCGGGAGGTGCTTTCTTTTTTCTCTGCTGCCAGTTTTTCCCTGATTTTCTCAAAGGCCTCCTGGGCCGCAGCGGCTGCGGCAATGAGCTGGGGCAGGAAGAGGATGCCGCCTTCGAACTCCTTGCCGACCTGGTCCAAAGCGGGGATGAGAATGTCTTCCACCACCTGATTGGCATCCGTGGTCTGCAGTAATTCTTCGCACAGGGCGCCGGTTTCAGTTCTGATCCCCTGGCGGATGGACAGGGCGAGGCGCTCTTCGATTGAATCCCCCGCTCCGGCCGCTTCGGACCGGGGTGCTTCTCTTTGCGGGCCCGGTCCTGCCGGCAGGGATGCTTTTGCCTCGGCGGGCGTGCGATCCTGGTCACCATGGATCGCCATGAAGCGGATGTAGTTTTTCATGGCCGGATCCTGGTTGAGCAGCACCCGCCGGGCGGTGATCATTTCCATCATGGCGAGCTGATTGGGATTGATCAGGGCCAGATCCAGCCCGTGATCCAGCGCCAGCGTCAGAAAGGCCAGGTTCAGGGCCGGGCGGTTGGGGGCGCCAAAAGAGATGTTTGAAATCCCCAGCGTGGTCAGCAGGCCGTATTTTTCCCGGACCAGATCCATGCATTTCAGCGTCACCAAAGCCGAATCCCCCTGGGCGGAGATCGTCATGGTCAGAGCGTCCAGAATGATATCCTGCCTGGGGATGCCCAGTTCATCAGCCCGAGTGATGATTTTGCCGATGATCTCAAGGCGCCCCTCGGCGGTCTCCGGGATGCCCTCATCATCCAGGGGCAGGGCGATGACCGATGCCCCGTACTTTCTGGCCAGGGGCAGAATGTCCTTCATCGAGGACTCTTTGCCGTTGACGGAGTTGATGATGGCTTTCCCGTTGTAGATCCGAAGCGCTGCTTCCATGGCCCGCGGCTTGGTCGTATCCAGCTGGAGGGGAAGGTCGCAGACGCTTTGCAGCTGTCGGACGATGGCCGGGAGGACCCGGACTTCATCGACGCCGGGATGGCCGACATTGACATCCAGGATGGCTGCCCCGGCAGCGGCCTGCTCCAGGGCCTGTTTCAGGATGTAGTCGTAGGATCCATTGATCAGCGCATCCTGGAACCGCTTCTTGCCCGTGGGGTTGAGCCGTTCCCCGGTCACATGCACTCCGCCCCGGAGCACTGCCCGGGTGGCGGAGGACGCAATGATATGCTCTTTGCGCTTCCCTGCGGATAAGATGTCAGCCGCCTCGATGCCCTGGATGATCTGGTTCAGCTTTCGGATGAAATCCGGATCGGTGCCGCAGCAGCCGCCGATGTAGCGGACGCCGGCCAGGATGGAGTCCATGGAATCCTCAGCATAGCTGTCAGGATCCAGATCGTACTGACCCGTTTCCAGATTGGGCAGGCCGGCATTGGCTTTGACAATGACCGGCAGATCGGTGAGTTCCGTTACCCGCCGGATAAAGGGGGCGATCTCACGGGGGCCCAGGGAGCAGTTGATCCCCACGGCATCGCAGCCCATGCCCTCTGCCACCGACACCATGGCTTCGATGGGTGTCCCCTCAAAGGTCCGGCCGTTGGACTCAAACGTCATGGTGACAAACACCGGCAGCGCCGTGTGCTCTTTGGCGGCCAGGATCCCGGCTTTGACTTCGAGCAGATCCGTCATGGTTTCAAAAACGACCAGATCCGCGCCGGCCTGTTCACCGCAGACCACCATTTCCCGGAAGATCTCGTAGGCATCCTCAAAACTCAGTGTCCCGTTGGGGGCCAGCATTTCTCCGATGGGGCCGATGTCCAGGGCGACCCGGGCAGTATCGCCGGCTGCACGCCTGGCAATCTTCACCGCACACTCGACCACTTCTTTCGTATCAAGTCCGGTGCCTCTCAGTTTGTGGGCATTGGCTCCGAAGGTATTGGTGTAGATGATCCGGCTGCCAGCCTCGATGTAGCTTCGGTGGATGGCTTCGATCTGATCGGGGTGATGAAGATTGAAGCTTTCCGGGCGCACGCCCAGGGGCAGGCCGGCCCGCTGGAGCATGGTCCCCATGGCGCCGTCCAGCAGAACGATGGACGGTTCGGTTGGATCCTGAAGGAACGTTAATCTGTTTTTTTGCATAATTCTCCCGCCTTGTTATAATTGCAGTCGGTCTTTTGGGTACAGGTGGCGCAGCCCCGGGTAAACTGAGGCTGGATCCGGTCGGCCACGCCGAGGATGGCCAGGATCGATTTGCGCGGGATCATGATCCCCTGCTCTGAAACCGTCAGGCCGATCTGTCTTTTCGTATCCAGCAGATGGGCCAGAGGACCATTCAGTTCGATGGGCAGATCGCCATAGCCCGGGGCAAACCGGTCTGTCAGAAATTCATGGTCGCCCAGATGCTGACCGATCTGTGCGCAGACCTGATCCAGGATGTTTTCAATGGCCACAGAGGCGATGGCATCACTCATCACTGCCTTTTTCATATCCGTGAGCTGGATGCTGCGCAGGTACTGATCAACGGAGATCCCGAGGGTCCCGGTGACTAAGATCACTTCATGGGAATCTTTGAGATGGTGTCTGATGGATTTCCCCGTCAAAGCCAGAGCGCCGTTGAGAAGAAAATAGTCACCGGCCGCTCGGGTCAGGGGAACTCGCTTGTAGATCCCCCTGGGGCGGGCGATGGCTTTGAGATCTTCAGCCATTTCCCGGATCTCCTGCCGCGTCGTTTCGATCTGGGGGGTTGATGAGGGACCCCCGGTGCCGCGTTTTTGGACGCCGGCCCGAAACTCTTTGAACCCCAGATACCGCAGGACCTCGGGTTCGTCGATATAGGTAATTTTATAGTCCATTTGAGCCCCCCATTAATCAATGCGCAGTCAGTGCATGCTGTTAATGATTATAGCATGCGGCGGACCGCTCCCATCTGCCAAAGGCCACGTCTCCGACAGCAGGTTCGCTGGAAACGATCAGAGAGCAGATCCTGAAAAGTCAGCGGGTCGAAAAAGTGTCTCAAGCCATGTGCGATCAAGGCTTGAGACACTTTTTCTCGTTGTAAGACTTTTTACTATCTCTGATCCAGAAATTCCGACCAGGAAGAAGCGTCTGACTCATTCGAAGGGCAGCAGAAGATATCGTAGCCGGTATAGGGCCTCTCCTGATTTATCTGCTCGATTTCATTCATGAAATAGTTGCTGCGGTCAAAATCCCCTGCCATGCTGTTTGTTGTGTTACTCATGATAATCCTCCTCTTTGGTTTTCAAATTCTGGTGATTTTTGATTGCCTGCTGAAAATAAGTTTCAGCCACGATCGGGTGACTGATGATGGAAAATATAAACAGCTTCGTCTCAAAGCAGGTCTCCTGCTTTGAGACGAAGCTGTTCAACACTCCGCGGTACCACTCAAATTGCATGGCCTTAGACCATACCACTTCTGGGACTTGATCAAGCCCCGGACGTTAACGCCGTCATGCGTGCGGTTCTAATACCTTTCGGGTTCTTCCGCCGGCTCGGAAAGGAGATGTCTGAAGGGTCGCCGTATCCGCTCACAGCCTTGTGCGGACTCTCTGAAACATTTGATCCCTGCAGTTTTGCTTCGTCATTGCCTTATAGAGAATCTATCAGATGTGATTATTTAAGTCAAGGGAAAATCTGCATTTTTACAATTAAATCAATAACAAGGTCATGTAAAGCTTGCCAGTGTGATAAATCATTAATGGAAATGGTGTTAAAACAGTATTGCGAAGCGGAAATTATGATCCGCCCTCTACCTGTACATTCGTGGTAGAACCTTTGCAAGTGCCCAATTTAGATTGATTGTCACAAAGAGGGCCGCGTGTTATCGGCATATTGGAAATAATGCTTTTCTTAAGAGTTCCAGGCAACAGTGGCAATCAGAAAACCCTGAGAAATTTTCTTCTGACTTCACTTCTGGATACAGGAGAAAGCAGGGGAGAAAAACCGGAAGGCAAATAAATTAATTTTTATGGCGTTTGCCTGAGTACATAATTAAGGTAAGGAAAGATCCAGAGAAGCTTTCAGTGGCCTCCAGCTGTTCAGGAGATGTTTTAAGTTTCTCATCTGAAATCAAAGGCAAAAAGGATTGGAGGGAGTGCCGCTTCGTGGCAAGCAGGCGGCGGAAGAATGAATAATTTTGAGTCATTGATCCACAAAGATCTCAGGCAGGCGGGCAGAGTGCTTCGGAAAGTCCTGCCCCAGTTTACAGAGCGGACGTATAAAATGGCGGACTTTTTCCTCAGATCCATCCGGGGGAGGTGCCGCAGTGATCTTCAGTTTGAAGAGGTTTACCTGCAGCGGTCCGACGGGAGTTATCTGCGCCTGTGCGTGTATTCACCCAGGATCGCCAAAGCCGATGTCCCAGGCCTGCTTTGGATCCACGGCGGCGGTTACGCCATGGGCATCCCGGAGATGGATGAGGCGGTGATCCGGCAATTCATCGAGGTCAGCGGCTGTGTTGTGGTCTCCCCGGATTACCGCAAATCCCCCGATGCGCCCTATCCCGCTGCACTGGAGGACTGCTACAATGCTCTTCTCTGGCTGAAGGAGCATGGTCCTAGTTACAACATGCGGGAAGATCAGATCATGGTCGGGGGCAGCAGTGCCGGCGGCGGACTGACCGCAGCGCTGTCTCTGTACACCCGGGACCGGAGAGAAGTGGCCATCGCGTTCCAGATGCCCCTGTATCCCATGATCGATGACCGGATGACCACAGCTTCGGCAAGGGATAACGATGCGCCGGTCTGGAACGCCAAATCACACGAAACGGCCTGGAAGCTCTATCTTGGAGATCGGTACAAAAGTCACCGGGTGCCTGCTTATGCAGCCCCTGCACGGGCGCAGGACCTTGCCGGACTGCCTCCGACCTGTACCTTTGTCGGGTCCATTGAACCCTTTCGGGATGAGACGGTGACCTACATCAAAGGGCTCAGAGCCAGCGGTGTTCCGGTGGGATTCCGGGAGTTTCCCGGTTGCTTCCACGGGTTTGACATCGTCTGTCCGGGAGCTGAGATCTCGGGGGAGGCCAGAAGATTTCTGATGGAGTGTTTTTCCTATGCGGTGTGCCATTATTTTGCCTCACAGCCAGATTGATCATGATCCCGACGATTTTCAGGTGATGCCCAAAGCTGGTGCTACGTTAAGATAGGATCCAGATATCATGCGTTCTAAAAATTTGGAAGTGTTAGTTGAGATGAAATTAGCGTTGTTAAACCATACGCATTTATGAAAGTTTTAATTGATTGCAATTATTTTACATAATACATAAAATAAAATCGATTTTAATAATTTTATTTTATGTATTATGTTGACAGGATTGCCAAACCAGTTTATTATACTTATAAATAAGATATGGAACATGTTCCACACTAATAAAAAATTTTGATAGGAGGAGTAATGGCATCCATTCGAGATATTTCTAAGAAAACTGGCTTGAGCATTTCAACAATTTCGCGATATATCAACTCCTCCGGTTATGTCAGCGAAGAATCAGCCCAGCTGATCCGGCATGTGATCGCGGAACTGGATTATATTCCCAACCGAAATGCCCAGGCGATTTTCAATAAAAAATCAGGAAGCATCGGTCTGGTCATCCCCAGTTTGGTCAACCCGTTCTTCGCAGAAATGGCGACCATCATCGGCAACAAGATCCAGGATGACGGATTCGGGTGTGTTCTGTGTTTTACCGAAGATAGTCCGGAAAAAGAAGAAGCGGCGCTGGACCTTTTAAAAGGATATCGAGTCGATGGCATCATTATCGCCAGGGGCTGCAATGCGCAAGAGATCAAAAAACTTACAATGCCGGTAGTTTCCTTTGAAACCAGGATCTCGGATGACATCATTTCAGTTAGTGCAGATAACTATCATGGAGGTAAGATCGCCTTTGAACATCTCTATGTACAAGGCTGCAGGAAGATGTTGCATATCAAAGGGCCCAAGCGATTTGAAGCAACAGAAGACCGCTGCAGGGGATTCAAAGATGCAGCAAAGGAACATGGCATAAACATTGATATTCTGCCTTTAAATACAGATTACCTTTTGGAAGAAGACTTTGATCAGGAACTGAATCAGGTCAACTTCTCAGATTATGACGGTCTATTTGTTTTCAATGATATCAACTGCATCTATGTGATTAACTATCTGATGCGTCAGGGATTCTCCATCCCAGAAGACATTCAGGTCGTGGGCTTCGATAATTCGTACTTATCAAGCATGAATCTTCCGCGCCTGACCACCATTGAACAATCTCCCCGTGCCATTGCGGAGACCACATACGGGTGTCTGAGCGATCTAATGGATGACGCGTGCAGTTCGACAAAAGACCGGCTGGTTCCAGTCAGGCTCATCAAGAGGGAAACGACCCGATAGACAAACAGAACGATCATGGGCGCAGTGAAGTAACCAAATCTGTTCCCAGGGTAAAATTCGGACTATGGGAGGTGCCATTTGGAAAGAAAAGTTAAATTAACAGTTTCCGGGATCGAAAAATCGTTCCCAGGAGTCAAAGCCGTAGACGGTGTTAATTTTGAAGTGAAAGAGGGATCTGTACATGCCCTCTGCGGGGAAAACGGAGCTGGCAAATCAACGTTGATGAAGATCATTAACGGGATCTATCAGCCGGATGCAGGAAAAATCATGGTGGATGGAAAGGAAGAGGTGATCCAGAACCCTCAGCACGCCAAATCACTGGGGATCGCCATGATCGCACAGGAGCTGAATTTTGTTCCAGAACTGACCATTGAGGAAAACTTATTTTTAGGAAGACTGCCTGGATCGAAGGCCCGGGTAGATTGGAGTCAGGTGCGCCAGCAAACAAGGGAGCTGCTGCAGAGTGAAAATCTTCCTTTTGAGCCGACTCAGCTCATGAAAACCCTGTCGATCTCTGAAATCCAGCAGCTTGAGATCCTGAAGGCGCTTTCACTGGATGCACAGATTATTATTATGGACGAACCTACATCTTCCATATCCAATAAGGAAGTGGATCATCTTTTCGAAAAAATTGCTCAGCTCAAAGCCCAGGGGCGATCAGTGATTTATATATCACACAAGATGGACGAGATTTTCAAGATCGCCGACCATGTGACGATCCTGCGGGATGGAACTGTTGTGGGCAGCTATCCCATTGAGGAGCTGGATGAGGAAAAAATCATCCGACTTATGGTCGGACGAAAACTGGACAACGTATATCCTAAGGAAGAGTTTCCAATCGGAGAAAAGGTCATTGAAGTAAAAGAATTCTCCAGCAAAGGAGTGTTCAAGGACATCAATTTCTATGCCAGACGGGGTGAAATCGTTGGGTTTGCCGGATTGGTCGGATCTGGACGCACCGAGCTAATGCGTGCCATTTTCGGCTTGGATTCACACACTTCCGGAGAAATCCTCCTGGAAGGAAAGCCAGCTGTGATCAATAATCCAAGAGACGCCATTTCTGTCGGAATGGGCATGATCACGGAAGATCGCAAACGTTCGGGTATCATTCCCGTGCGCAGCATCATGGAAAATGGATCACTGGCCAGCCTGGAAAAATTCTTTTTCAAAGGGAGGCTCCATGCCGGCCTTGAAGTTGAAACTGACAAAAAGTATTTTGATCGCATGGATGTCAAGGCGCCGTCGATGGAAACACTGATCCAAAGTCTCAGCGGAGGGAACCAGCAGAAGGTGATCCTGGCCAAGTGGCTGATGCGTGAACCAGATGTTCTGATCATGGATGAACCGACCCGTGGAATCGATGTTGGAAATAAATTCTCAATTTATGAGCTGATGCAGGACATTGCCAGAGAAGGCAGAGCCATTGTCATTGTTTCATCAGAACTCCCAGAGCTGATTGGGATGTGTGATCGGATCTACGTAATGAACCAAGGAACTCTGACTGGCGAATTGACCCGTTCCGAGTTCGATCAGGAAGTTATTATGCGCTATGCCACCATGTAACCATTAGGAGGGAAAACATGTTAAAAAACAATCGAAATGGGCTGGATCTCAGTAAATTCTCCATCTTCCTGGTCCTTATATTCTTTGTGGTCATTTCAAGCTTTTTAAATCCCAATTTCATGTCAAGCGGGAATCTGTTCAATATTCTGAAACAGCTGGCTGTTCCGGTGCTGCTATCCTTTGGCGCCATGATGCTGATCATCAGCGGCATGATCGACCTGTCTTCCGGATCAGTGCTGGCTTTAGCCGGAGTACTCTCGGTCGCTTCGTTCAAGGCAACGCAGTCGCTGGTGATTGCTGTGGTCGTAGGTCTTGGCGTCGGAGTTGGAGCTAATCTTATCAATGCACTCATGGTCGTCCAATTCCGGGTTCCTGCTTTCATTGCCACACTGGCCATGCAGATGGTGGCCCGGGGAGCGGCTTTGTATTATTCTGATGGTCAGAATATCCTGCAGATCGGCAGATATACCGTTTTTGGACAGAGTTCTGTCGGTCCGGTTCCCATTTCAGTTATCATAACGTTGGTGGTCACTGTCATTATTTATTACATCATGAAGCATACCAAACTCGGTCGCTCAATGTATGCCATCGGTGGAAATGAAGAAGCCGCCATTGCTTCAGGTATCAATGTAAAAAGGAACAAGTACATCACCTATCTGATCAACGGTTTGTTAGTGGGAGCTGCCGGGATCCTCTTTATGTCCCGTGTTAATGCAGGATTGCCCAACGGTGCCGTTGGTTACGAAATGGAAGGTCTTACCGCAACCATCGTCGGTGGAACCAGTTTTTCCGGTGGCGCAGGAACGACACTTGGTACCTTAGTTGGTGCACTGATCATCGGCGTTTTGAATAATATTATGAATCTCACCAATGTCAACTCTTACATTCAGCAGATCGTCAAAGGTGCCATCATCGCCGTGGCTGTAATCTGGGATATCCGGTCGAAGAGAGGGGGGAAAAAGATTACCAGAAAGATTCGAGGCGAACAATAATTCTTTCCCGTTACTGTCTTTATCTGGACTCAGCTAATCCAAACGTTTCAAAAAACGAAATTCAAAGGAGATCAATTATGAAAAAAATTATCGCAGCAGCACTGATGTCTGTCATGACCGTCGCAACCATCGCAGGTTGCACCCCATCAACGCCAGCTACCACTACAACTGCCGGATCTTCCGCTGACACTACCAGCGCCGAAGCAAAGACGTACAAGGTTGCTTTCGTCGCCAGAACTCAGGCGGATTCTTTCGCTGCATGGCTGGTCAATGAGATGAAAACTGCCGCTGAAAAGTATCCCGACATCCAACTGGACGTTTTTGACGGACAGGCAGATGACGAGAAAGAAAATGCAGCCATTGAGAATGCCATTACAAACAACTACGATGCGATCATCGTACAGCCAAATAATGGTGAAGCTCAGAGACCTTACGTTGAGAAAATAGTAGAAGCAGGCATTATCGCCATTACGACCAATGCCCGAATCGAAGGCATCGAAGGAGCATCTTCAGTGGATGCTGATCCTTATGTTCAGGCCAAGGTCAATGCCGAAATCGCTCTGGATCAGGTGCCTCAGAATGCCAAGGTCGTTGTCCTGAATGGACCTTCCGGAAACTTCCATGCCGATGAAAGACGCCGCGCCTGGCAGGCAGAGTTTTTCGATAAGCGGACAGACGTCCAAATCGTCGGAGAACAAATCGCCAACTGGAACAAGGATGAAGCCGTCCAATACATGGAAGACTGGGTCACAGCCAATCCCGAGATCCATGCCATCATCTCGATGAATGACAACATGGCCGCCGGCGCCCTTGAAGTTGTGAAAGATAATCCGAAATTTGCTGAGATCCTCTCCTATGGTGTTGATGGAACCCCTGAGGCTACACTGCTGATCAATGAAGGAACCATGACTTCCACCTGCCTGCAGTCAGCGGTTGATCTGGCAGAAGCCAATATCGATACTGTGTACAAGCTTCTCACCGGCGAAGAAACCCAGATCGATATGGATATCGATGCTGTCCTGATCACAAAGGACAATGCGAAAGAATACGTAGACATGTACACAGAAAGAGGCCTGATCAAATAGACTCTGACAGCATATGACTTGGGATGGCATTCATGTGCCATCCCAGATTTTTAAAGGAGGAAAAAGTATGAGTGAGAAAATGAAAGTAGCAGTAATGACAGCCCTCCACGAAGTCGAGATCCAGGAGCGGGATATCCCGACTCCTGAAGCGGATGAAGTCCTGGTCAGGGTCGATCATGTCGGGATCTGCGGATCGGATCTGCATTATTATGAACACGGCCGGATCGGCAATTTCATCGTAGAGTACCCCTTTGTTCTGGGCCATGAAGTAGGCGGCACGGTGGTGACTCTCGGTGAGGACGTTAAAAACCTCAAGATCGGAGACCGTGTTGCCCTGGAACCGCAGATCACCTGCGGGGAATGTGAGTTTTGCAAAAGCGGTCGATATAATCTGTGCAATGATGTTGAATTTTTTGCGACACCCCCAATCGACGGGGTTTTCCAGGAGTATGTAGCTCATAAAGCCAACCTTTGCTTTAAGTTGCCGGATAACGTCTCGACGCTGGAAGGTGCTCTGATGGAGCCTCTTTCCGTGGGACTCCATGCTGCATTCCAGGGTGATGCAAAACTTGGACAGACAGCAGTGGTGACCGGCACCGGCTGTATCGGCCTGACTTCCATGCTGGCTCTCAAAGCGATGGGCGTTTCCAAAGTGATCGTCGTCGACCTGATGGACGAACGTTTGGCCAAAGCAAGGGAGCTTGGGGCGGATTACACCATTAACGGCAAAAAAGAAAACACCGTGGAACGGATCCTGGAGCTGACCAATGGCAAGGGCTTTGATGTCGGCATTGAAACGGCCGGTTCTCAGGTCACGACTCGTCAGCTCATTGAAGGGGCAAAAAAAGGTGCAACTTTAGTGTTAGTGGGCTACAGTGCCACTGGAGAGGAGACCCTGCCCATAGGTATGGCCCTTGACAAGGAGCTGACGTTCAAGACCGTATTCCGTTATCGGAACAGTTATCCTACAGCAATCAATGCAGTGGCTTCGGGACGGATCAATGTGAAAGACATTGTGACACATACCTATGAATTCGACAACATTCAACAGGCATTGGCTGACGCGATTACAAACAAGGACACGGTGGTGAAAGCTGCCATTCGGATCGGAAGGGACTGATCATGTATTACATTGGCGCAGACCTGGGAACTTCAGGCTTGAAGATGATCCTGATGGATGAGGCAGGGGCAATCAAAAAAGCCCTGGTTGAAAAATATCCCATTTCTTACCCAAAATCCGGTTGGTCGGAACAGGCTCCGCAGGATTGGGAGAATGCCCTGAAACGAGGTCTTCAAAAGCTCGGTGAAGGCATTCCCAAAGAGGAGATCCGAGCAATCGGCATTGATGGACAAATGCATGGCCTGGTGATGATCGATGAAAACGACGAGGTGATCCGACCGGCTATTCTCTGGAATGACACCCGCAGCAGCGAACAGGTGGAATTCCTGAATCAGACCATTGGCGAGGATAAAATCACACAGTACACTGGCAATATAGCTTTTGCTGGATTCACCGCCCCCAAGATCCTGTGGGTCCGTCAACATGAACCGGAACTATTTAAGCGGATCAAGTATGTGATGCTCCCGAAAGATTATCTGAATTACAAGCTGACCGGGATCCTTTCCACAGACATGTCTGATGCCTCAGGCATGCTGCTGCTGGATGTTAAAAACAAACAATGGTCTCGTGAGATGCTCCAAATCTGCGGACTATCGGAGGAGAACCTTCCCGGTCTGTACGAAAGTTATGAGGTGGTGGGTACCCTTACGGAACAGATGGCAGCTGAACTGGGGCTTGACAATTCCACCAAAGTGGTTGCCGGAGCGGCGGACAATGCCGCTGCAGCTCTGGGCGCCGGCACGGTCGGTGACGGAATGTGCAACATTTCAATCGGGACCAGCGGCACAGTTTTCGTTGCCAGTGACAAGTTTAAAGAGGGTAAAAATAAAGCTGTCCATAATTTTGTCCATTCAGACGGTAATTACCATTTTCTGGGCTGTATGCTGAGTGCGGCTTCGGCCTCAGACTGGTGGATGAGAATACTGGAAACAATCAACTATGATCGTGAACAGCAGAATGAAGACGACCTTGGAAATAACAGGATTTTGTTCTTTCCCTATCTCATGGGTGAACGCTCTCCGCATAACGACGCCAATGCAAGAGGGGCGTTTTTGGGACTTTCCATGACAACCTCACGGCAGGATATGACACGTGCCATTCTCGAAGGGGTGACCTTTGGTCTGCGTGATTCCCTGGAAGTCATCCGTGAAGCCGGGATTGCAGTGAACCACTCCACGCTTTGCGGAGGCGGGGCCAAAAGTCCGCTTTGGCAGAAGCTGGTTGCTAATATCCTGAACATTGAAGTGGGGATCCTCAGCAACGAGGAAGGCCCGGCATTGGGTTCTGCCATTCTGGCGGCAGTGGGGGATGGCCAGTATCCGGACGTGGAAACGGCCTGCCGTGCTATAGTCAAAGTGCATGAAACGATAAAGCCAGACCCGGCCGTAACTCAAAAATATGATCGGCTCTATGCTGTTTACCGGCAAGGTTATCCAGCCCTCAGGGAGATCAACGATCAGTTGGTTTCACTTTAAATATTAGACAAATCAAATATTATCGATTCGCTGGAAAACAGTGATCATGAAGATGCGGCGATGAATTTCGCCGTTTCTTTTGTTTCAAATTTGCAGGGCTGGATTTTTCGGCTCAGCACGGTCAGAATTAATTGATAAAGGTTTCTGAAGTGCATCGTGAGGTTATATCAGTCAGGTAGAAATGAACAGGGACCAATATTTTGGCAGCAGCCATCAAAGCCTGAAGGATGGACAGGTGTCGAATTTTAACCAGGACTGAATGAATAGGTAGTACCAAATAATTGATATCAATTCATATAATCAGACAACATGAGTAAAATTAGATATGATGATATAATATGTTCTATGTGATATTTTGATGATTTTCAGGTCGGTTCACGGTGACTTATTTCATACAACAGTTATAGGAGGGGCAAGCCGGGAAATCTGTCAATTCTGAAAGAGTGCATAAGAATGCAAAGCCTGATTCGCACAATGCAGGTCGGAGCATTCCGAATTAGGGAGGGACACATGAAACAAAAACTTTTCAGCAAAAAGACCAATCGTCTGATCGGCTTATTTGCGTTTGCTGCGACAGGGAGCGGCCTGATCCTGTCCACGGCCAGCCATGAGACGAATTTTTACAAGACAGAGATCTTAGTCATCTACGGATGTTTCTTCGCCATCAGTCTGGCGGATCACTACAAGCGGCTGAAAGCCAGTGAGGAGGACCATGAACATTAACAAACGATACGTCTGGATCATGATCTGTTCGCTGGCGGGCGTCACGCTGACCTGGTTCATCAATCATGAAATGGGCTACGGCCCCATCATTGCCAATGGCCTGATCGGTGTTCTGGCCGCCACGTTCCTGCCCAATGACCTGGCCGGGGTCACCTACACCACCTCTTTTGTCGGCATGAGTTCACTGGCTGTGATCCCTGATCTGGCAACGGCGGTTCTGGGGAGTGTCATCGTGGGGGCGGTCTTCCTGTCCACTGCGAAGATCTATGCCGGGATCGGCGGAAAAGGCGGAACCACGGCCGCTCTTTCGACACTGATCCTGAAGGCCCTCACCGGCCTGTTCCGTTAGGAGGCACCAGATGGAAGAAATCATTATTTTAGTCATCGCCGTCATCGCAGGGCTGAGCACCTATTTTGTCGCGAACCTCCTGCAGCGGGGCGCCGTCATCGCATCGGCCATCGTCACCCTGGCGGCGGGCCTGCTGCTCCCGCACTTTTTCCCCGCTGCCGGCGCAACACTGGCCGCCGCCGCTGCCTGTGCCTCCTATGCGGGGATGATCTCCGTGGAAAATGCCATGAATCTGCGGGAGATGGCCATTGTGTCCCTGCTGACGGGGATCCTCTACGTCGCGGCGGATTCCGCCTACCCCGGCATCGGCGGACGGCTGGGCACCATCGCTGCCATTTCATGTTTTGCCTGGCTGGGTTTCAAAAAAGTATTTGCAGGGGACGCAGGATTCCTCGACAGCGGGAACGGATCGCTGGGCGAAGAGGCGGCATCTGCAAGGGAGGAGCGTATCATTGAGAACGAATAAAATGAAGATCATCGCCTATACCGGGATGATCGCACTGCTGATCAGTCTGGTCCTGAGTCTTTTGGGCTTTTCAAATTATACCCGGGACATCGAACACATCAAAAATCAGCTGCTGAACAATCATGTGGAAAATAATATCGAGCTGATCCTGAAATACATCAGGACCAATTACGGGACACTGACGCCGGGGGATCAGACTTTGCTGGACCGGGATGGAAACAGCATTGAAGGCCGGTTCGAGGTGGTGGACAGCATTCTGGAAGATCTGGGGGATCAATCCACGATTTTCGTCCGCGTCAGGGATGATTTCAAACGGATCTCGACCAATGTGACCGGCGAAGACGGACAGCGCGCCCTGGGAACCTACCTGGGCAGGGACCACAGTGCCTATGAGACGGTCATCAACGGCGGACTCTATGTCGGCGAAGCCAATGTACTGGGTGAAAATTTCTATACCGCCTATGAAGCGCTCACCGATGAAAATGACAACGTCATCGGCGTCCTGTTTGTCGGGATCCCCACCGAGACCCTGGACAACATCATCGCGGTCCATGATACTGAAATGAGTCTCATCAATCTGCTGATCATTGCCCTTCGTACGATTTCCCTGGGGGCGCTGATCCTGCTGGCCAGCTCATCACAGACCAGACGAAGCGATCAGAGTCAACGCTCCGGGGACGTTTCCTAGGCGCTGCATTTGGATGCAGCCTGGGCGGAACCCATCGACGGGGTCAGGAATAAAAAATCAGACCGGTCGGTCCGGTCTGAGATAATGGAATCAGATCCCCCTTCATGTTCAGTGACATGCCAAGGGGGTCTTTGACTCCCATCTGAAGAAAACAGGATCTACCCGGTGAGACCGGAACCGGCAGCCAGGACGCAGGTCAGGGGACCAATGGCGGCAAGGGATCGGCAACGGGAATCCAAGGGATTGCCACTGCCGATGCAATGTCCGAATCATTGGCTTATAACAGAAGATTTTTTATTTTTATGCGCTGAATCCGTTGTCGTTACTGAATGAAACGGATAAAATGAAAGAAACCGTTTGCCATGAGCCCGGTGCCTGATCCGGAAACAGAACGGTCCGGGGGGGCTTTCAGCAACCGGTGGAAAGATCATCTGACATCAGATCATTTCACCGTGGACCAGAACGCATCATGCGTTGTCTTTTTCTCTCGCAATTATTCTGTAAGTCGTTCAATCGTGTTGATCAAAGGAGTTTTATTATGAAACAAAGGATCTTGAGTTTTGTCCTTGTCTTTTTGCTGCTGCTGGCCCCCGGCGTCCAGGCTTTGGCCGGCATCGTCTATACGGTCCATTCAAAGATCCCGGTTTATCAGGATTCGCTGTCGGCTGCGGCACGGACTGATTCCGTGGGGGTCTATGAGCCCGGCACCTATTATCTTTATAAATCCTCCAATGGCATGCATAACATCAGCCGAACCGACGGGTTCCCCGGCGGCTGGATCAACCCCGCGGAGAACCGGGCCGTCATCGGGATCTGGGAGACGAAGGCCGATGTCAATTTCCGGACCGGGCCGTCCATTGCCTATCCGGTCATCACCAAGCTGTTGAAGGGGACCCAGGTCGAACTGGTCGGGAAGACGTCCTCCACCTGGTATGAGGTCCGCTGCAACGGCACCACCGGGTACGTGTCAGCGTCCTATCTGATCGAATTGGCACCCTCTGATCCTTCGGCGGCGCCAGTCTTCTACGAGACCGTCAGCAACGTCAATTTCCGGACCGGACCGTCCACCAGCTACAAGCTGATCCAGTACCTTCTGGGCGGCACAGTGGTTGAACTGGTTTCCAAATATTCCTCCACCTGGTATGAAGTGAGATATAAAGGTCAGATCGGCTACATTTCCGCCAGATATCTGAAGGAATATGTTGAAGTGGTGGAAGAGGTCACGGAGGATCCGGCTGAACCCACCAATGAGGTGATCCGGTATCCTTATGTGGCCACAACCAATGTTAATTTCCGGACCGGACCGTCCACGGCCTATCCCATCATCAAAAAGTTTGAGATCGGACAGACCATGAGTTTCCTCTCCCCCGTCAAAGACGGCTGGGTCAGCGTGCTTCACGCCGGCAACCGCGGTTTCATCTCCTCCAAATACATCACCCCGCTGGTGCTGCAGTCACCGGCCGCCAGGCCGGTCACCGTCACCGGCGACACCCGGACCCATGTGGTGAACGCTCAGGCTGATGTCAGGTCGGGTCCCGGTACCGGGTACTCCAAAATCGACGGGCTCACTCCCGGCGGTCTGGTGGGCGTCGTCTCCATGAATAACTCCTGGGCGAAGATCAAGTACTATATCAGTTCCTCTGTGAAGATCGGCTATGTCAATACCGCTTTCATATCCCCCCAGGCGACGACGGAGGGCGGGATCCCCAAAATCGGCATCGCCTGGAATCCCAATAACCAGAGTTACTACATCGAGGCCGTCAACCGCGCCGGCGGGGAGGCCGTGCTGCTTCCCGAAGTCACCTCTCCCGAGCATGCCGCGCAGGTTGCCGCCACAGTGTCCGGCATCGTCTTTGCAGGCGGCCGGTCCACCAGTACCTCGGATCGCCTCCTGGTCCAGGAGGCCCTGGCATCTGATAAACCAACCGTGGGCGTCTGCCTCGGATTCCAGCTGATCAACGCTGCCTCCGGCGGAACGCTGAAAGATCTGGTCCGGTCTGATTTCATCGGATCCCAGGTCCACCGGGATCCCACCATCAAGGCCTATTTCTACCATGACATTACCATAGCACCCGGTTCGACCCTGGCCCGTCTGGTGGGCGCCGGCACCGATAACGTGAATTCCTTCCACCGTTATGTAGTGGATCAGGTCGGCGGGAATCTGAGTGTCATGGCCCGCGGTGATGACGGCGTCGTCGAAGCCATCGAACGAACAGATAAAACCTTCATCGTTGGTCTGGCTTCCCATCCGGAACGCATGTATTCCGACGGCAACACCATCTACCACAGCGTCTTCGTTGAACTGGTGAATCAGGCCAGACTGGCTCAGTAGAACGATTTTTAAGTTTCTGTAAGAGGGATCGGCCTTAGGATGACCGGATCGATCCAACCATAAGGACATAACACTCCAGCAGACAATGCGGCGATGAGATCATCGCCGCATTGTCTGTTGGGCCCGATGAGCCAAGACCTACCGAAAGCATCCACTGGATCAGGGAGGCTTTTTCACCCGGATCCGAAAACCCTTACCGGATCCGGAAGATGCTTCCGGGATCCGAAAAGCCCTTCCGGCAGCCACGGGCATCTCCGGCTTCTGCAGTCTTCAGGATCCGAGGCGGAGATCAGAAGATAAGTTCTGCCACGGTCAGAGATCTGCCTGTATAATGAAAGAAGATACTGTGGCAGGAAAGAACGGAAAACAGGAATCTTCGAATAGACCGGGATCCCGTTTTCTGATCGCTGAATGAGGCGGCCGGGGAAGACCATCGCATCGTCTGCCATCATGCTTATTTCATGGATCAGCCGAAGGCTCTGGGAGGGACTCCGTCCTCAGAGCCTGCCAAGTACAGGCTGACTGACAGACGGACCAGGTCCTGGCCGCCTAGCTTGGATCTTGTGAATTACAGGGAGGGGAGGACTTTTTATGCAGTTACTGATCACAGGCATCATTCTGATCCTGGCTTTGTTTGCGATCCGCGTGTCGAACCGGCACGGGATCCCGGCTCTTTTGCTGTTCATTCTGATCGGGATGGGCTTTGGCGCACTGGGGTTCCAGTTCAATGATTATGAGTTTTCCGAAGGGTTCGCCACGGTGGCCCTCATGGTCATCATGTTTTACGGCGGATTCGGAACGCGTTGGAAGATGGCAAAACCCGTTGCCAGGGAGGCCATCGTCCTGAGTTCCCTGGGTGTCGTCGCCACCGCGCTCATTACCGGCCTGTTCTGTCATTTTGTGCTGGGTATGAGTCTTTTGGAAGGGCTCCTGGTCGGATCCGTTGTCGCTTCCACGGATTTCGCCAGCGTCTCCAACATTCTTCGCTCCAGGAATCTCAATCTGAAGGACAATACGGCCCCCATGCTGGAGCTGGAAAGCGGATCCAATGACCCGGCGGCCTATACCATGACCATGGTGTTTCTCTCGGTCATCATCGGAACGGAGGTTTCCATCCCCCTGCTCATCCTCTCCCAAATCGTCATTGGCCTGGGGGTCGGGGTCGTGTTCGCCCTGCTGACCGGCCGCTTCTTCCGGAGCATGCGCATCCCGGCTGATGGACTCTATGCAGTCTTCATGGCGGCCTGCATCCTCATTGCCTATTCATCCACGGTGCTCCTGGGCGGGAACGGGTTTCTGGCCATCTACATCCTGGGCATCTATCTGGGCAACATGGAATTCCACGGCAAGCGGGAGATCGTCTTTTTCTTTGACGGCTTCTCGGAAATCATGCAGATCGGCCTGTTCTTCATCCTGGGTCTGCTCTCTGATTTTTCAAGGACGCTGGCAGCCTTTCCCATGGCGCTGGCCATCATGCTCTTCATTTCGCTGATCGCAAGACCATTGGCAGTCTACGGCCTGATGCTGCCCTTTGGATTGAAGAGACCTCAGCTCTATATTCTTTCCATGGCCGGGATCCGCGGAGCCGCTGCCATTGCCTTTGCCATCATGGCCGTGAACAGCGGAGCCAGCCTGTCTGTGGATATTTACCACATCGTGTTCGGGATCTGTCTTTTGTCATCGCTGATCCAGGGTTCCCTGATGCCGCCCGCGGCCCGATACTGGAACATGCTGGATCCCAATGATACAGTCCTGAAGACCTTCAACTATTATCAGGACAAAGCGCGGATCGGATTTCTTGAGACCAGGATCCGTCCTGACAGCAGCCTCATTGGCGTCAACGTACGGGATCTCAACCTTACCTTTGACTTCATCGTCGCGAAAATCGATCGAAATGGGCAGACCATTGTGCCCCGGGGCAACACCACCATCCGGGAGGGTGATCTGATCATCCTGGGCGGAGAGACGCACTTTGATGAATCCGGGCAGGAACTCATCGAGTTTTCCATCCCCCGCGGCCACAAATGGCAGGACAAAATGATCCGGGAGCTGGCGGATCTGCACCACCGGCTCATCATCATGGTCCAGCGGGAAGGATCGGATATCATCGTGCCCACGGGGGATCTGATTCTCCGCGAGGACGATAAAGTGCTGATGATCGATCTGCTTCATGCGGATCCGGCCGCGGATGGAAAACCCGGGGACGGTGGAGCTAAGCCCATTTGGCGGCAGATGTTAAAAAAACTCACCGCCCTGGGTAAAGCAGAGCCAAAACCAGGTCAGAATGAACATCATGATCAGTGAAATGCCTGAATGAGAATCTGAATCAAACCT
>CAYYVR010000001.1:36019-53446 GCA_964475185.1 uncultured Clostridium sp.
TGTCCGTCCAATGGAAAAAATTTATCAGGAATATGGGCAGTACTTCTATCTGCCGATGACCCAGGGGTACAGCCTGGCGGTGCCGGTCACCATCGGGTGCAGCTGGGATCAGTGCCTATACTGCGATCTGAACCACGGTCACGCCTTCCGGTCTCTGCGTCTGGATAAGATCGAAGAGAAACTGATTGCCCTGCAAAGGCTCACCGCCGGCAGGCGTCGGCCGGTGAGAAAAGCCGTCCTGGCCGGCGGCAATCCCTTTTGCCTGAACACACAGGCTTTGATCGAGATCGCCGCTTTGATCAGGGCCTATTTCCCCGAGATCAGGACCATCAGCAGCTTTGCCCGGGCAGACGATATCCTGGGGAAAACCGTGGCGGAACTGACGGAGCTGAAACGATGGGGGTTCGGTGAATTATCCGTAGGGGTCGAGTCCGGGAATGAAGAGATCCTGAAATTCCACCGAAAGGGGATCACCCGGCAGGCCAATCTTCAGGCCATGAAAAAACTGGAATCCTGCGGCATCACCTATTCGGCCTACATCATGCTGGGGCTTGGCGGTAAACGCCTGAGCCGGGAGAATGCGCTGGATACGGCCAGCCTCCTCTCCCAGGCGGACCCCCAGGTCATCATCGCGGTGACCCTGGTCCTGTTCAAAGAGGCGAAGCTGGTGGAGCTGGTACGCAGCCGTGAGTTTGTCCGGCTCAATGCCCTGGAGTCGATTCTGGAGGAAAAACTGCTGCTGGAGAATCTGACCATGAGAAATACCATTTTCAACGGCACCCATAAAACCAATGCACTGATCCTGAAGGGCAGACTGCCCCAGCAGCAGCGCCTGCTCCTGGAGCGTATCGATCAGGCACTGGAAAAGGCGGATGGACAGGCCATGAGATCCATGGAGCGGTCCAAATGGAAAAACTGGTCCCTGGAGTAGCAAATCATGCGGTCCGCCGTTGGGTCATCCCCTCCGGGCGATCTCCGGCGCGTGTCTGTGCCGGAGGGGACCTCTCGCAGGGGGAGCTTCTCCGGATTTACCGGGATCCCGTGATGTTTGACTGACGACCCCTCGCTGAAGTGCTTTTGCCGCGCTGTTCTGCGAGGGGTCGCTTTGCGCGGGGGCAGGGATCCGGTGAGGGGTTGAATTTTCGCAAATACCATGACTGCCGGGGCCGAATTTAATGAATCCGTCAATCGATCCCCGTGGGAGGGGCAAATCAATACCGTTTCGTCCGCCAAAATTTTTGGCTGTCACCGGGCGGTGGTTGAACCCCCCCTGACAATGGTGCAAAATGAAGGGGAAGAATGGGCGTGATGGGCTGATTTCAAAACGCAGGCCTTGCCGGGGCTTCCGGTGCGGACGCTGTTCCCGGCAGAGATCTCCTGACGGGGGAGAAAAAACGGAAGCATTATTTTCTCAGATCACAGGCAGATCGTGAAGATCGAAAGGGGCATAGGATGGATAAGGAACGGATCGAACAGGCAGTGCGGGAGATCCTCATTGCGGTGGGAGAGAACCCGGATCGGGAGGGCCTGGTGGATACACCGGCCCGGGTGGGCCGAATGTATGAAGAGATCTTTGCCGGTCTCGAAGAGGATCCCGGCCGGTATCTTGAAGTGTATTTCCAGGAGGAAAAGTATGAGGAGATGGTCCTCATCAAGGACATTCCATTTTACTCAGTCTGCGAGCACCATCTGGTTCCCTTTTTCGGAAAGGCCCATGTGGCTTATCTGCCCAGGGACGGCCGCCTCACCGGTCTGAGCAAGCTGGCCCGGGTGGTGGATTCCATGGCCAAGCGCCCCCAGCTCCAGGAACGGCTCACCGCTTCCGTGGCCGATCTGATCATGGAAAAACTGGATCCCTATGGCTGCATGGTGGTGGTGGAGGCGGAACATATGTGCATGACCATGCGGGGCATCAAAAAGCCCGGATCCAAGACCATCACATCCGCTGTCCGCGGGACACTGCAGTCGGATCCCAGATCCCGGGCTGAAGTCCTGGCCATGATCAACAAGTAGGAGGTGAGGGTCATGCGGCCGATCAATACACCGGTTCGAACCATGCAGCTGCCGGGCAGGAGCCTGACCTTCGGGGAGCGCACCCTGATCATGGGCATCCTCAATGTCACGCCGGATTCCTTCTCCGACGGCGGTGATTTTCTGTCCGTGGACCGGGCGGTGGCCCATGCCCGGCAGATGATCGCCGACGGCGCCGATGTCATCGATATCGGCGGCGAGTCCTCCCGGCCGGGTCACACGCAGATCACAGCGGAGGAGGAGCTTCATCGCATCATTCCGGTCATTCGCCGGCTGGCGCAGGAAACGGATGCGGTCCTGTCCCTGGATACCATCCGTCCGGAGGTGGCCGATGAAGCCATCGAAAACGGAGTCCACATGATCAACGATATCTGGGGCCTGCAGCGGGATCCCGCCATGGCCGAAGTGGCCGCCCGCCGCCAGGTGCCGGTGGTGATCATGCACAATCAGGCCGACACCGAATATGAGGACCTGATCGGAGAAATGAAAGCCTTTTTCCGCCGCAGCCTGGCCATTGCCCGGGAAGCCGGCATCAGGGAGGATCGGATCATCCTCGATCCCGGCTTTGGCTTTGGCAAGACGCCGGCGCAGAATATCCGGGTCATGGCCCATCTGGACGAGTTCATCGCCCTGGGCTATCCCTTCCTTCTGGCCACGTCCCGGAAGTCCACCCTGGGGAAGATCCTGGATCTGCCGCCCAAAGAGCGGGTGGAGGGCACCATCGCCACCACCGTCCTGGGCATTGCCCAGGGCGTGGACATGGTCCGGGTCCACGACGTCAGAGAAAATCTGCGTGCCGCCAAAGTGGCGGACGCCATTGTAAGGGGGAACTGGAATGGATAGGATCATCCTGCAGAATATGCATTTTTACGGATACCACGGCGTGCTGGCCGAAGAGAAAGTTCTCGGTCAGAAGTTTTTCGTCGATGCCCGGCTGGCGCTGGACCTTTCAGCAGCGGGCAGGAGTGATCAGGTAGAGGACACCGTGAGCTATGCTCAGGTCTACCGGGTCATTGAAGCCATCGTCACAGAGGAACGGTATGATCTCCTGGAGGGGCTGGGTCACCGCATCTGCGGGGAGATCCTCCGCGAATTCGGACCGGTCGTGCAGGTGGAACTGACCATCCGCAAACCCGGCGCACCGGTGCAGGGGCATTATGACTGGTTCGCCGTGGAGATCACCAGGGGGCGGAGCGATTATGAGTAAGATCTATCTTGGCATCGGCAGCAACATCGGCCATCGCAAAGCCAACCTGGAGGAGGCCCTGGACCGTCTGAAGGAGCGGGTCTCATTCACACAAGTTTCGTCTTTCTACGAAACGGAGCCCGTGGATTATCTGGATCAGCCCTGGTTCCTCAACATCGTGGCTGAAGGCGAAACAACGCTGACGCCGCAGGAGCTCCTGCAGTTCACCCAGCGTGTCGAGCAGGACATGAAACGGGTGAAGACCGTCCGGTTCGGTCCCCGGACCATCGACGTCGACATCCTTCTCTATGACGATGTGGAAATGGACACGCCGGATCTGACCCTCCCCCATCCCCGGATGAGGGCGCGGAATTTTGTCATGGTCCCATTATCAGAGATCGCACCGGATCTGATCATCGGCGGGGAGAGCGTCACGCAGATCCTGGCAGCTCTGAAAGGGGAGGCGATCCGGAAATGGACAAAGTGATGGAGCGCATCCAGAGGATCTTGGAAGATCCCGAATACAGGTCCCATGTCGATGCCACCGCCCGGGCGGAGGTCACCCGGATCTTCTGCCGTCATGATCTGCCTCATTTTCTGGATGTCTGCCGCATCGCCCGGATCTTTCAGCTGGAACAGGGGCTGGACCTGGACCTGGATCACCTCTACGCGGCGGGTCTGCTCCATGACATCGGCCGCTGGCAGGAAGTGGCCGACGGGCGGGATCATGCGCCGGCCAGCGCCGAGCTGGCTCGGCCCATCCTTGCCCGCTGCGGGTTCTCAGACGATGAGATCCGCTCCATCAGCGAAGCCATTGCCGCTCACCGCAGCCTGGATCACCCCTCCGACCTGGCGCGGATCCTCTATGAAGCCGACAAGGCATCCCGCCTGTGCCTGACCTGCGATGCCCGGGGACAATGCAAGAAGTTTCAGCACGGCGAGATCTGGCGGCTCATCCACTGAGACAGCCTCATCCGCTGAGGGCGAGTCAGCCGGCTGAAAGAAGAGGCTGCCTACAGTGTGCGGCGCAGCAAAGAAGTCCTTTGAATGCTCATGACGAGATTCAAAGGACTTTTGCAGCTGGATTCCGTTTTCGGCTCAGATTCGGCAGAGCGGGCATCTTTTCAGCACGACCTTTGAAATCAAAGCCAGGCTGCAGGGATATTCAGCTGGCCATGGCTGATTCAGATGCTCGCAAACCACCCTTCAAAGGATGGATCCTTGCATGAACTCACCAGCCAGGGGTTATCCGCCGATCAGCACTGATGAGATCAGAAGAGTATCCCCGTTTCTGACGGTGAGATCGCGGTCTGCAAGAAATCTGGTATCCCAGCCATTGAGAAGGATCCGGATCCACTGATTCCGGCTGCCGTCCTCCAAAAACACTTCTTTTTTTATTTTGCCCTCAAATTGTGAGTCGAGAAGATCCAGAACTTCATTCACGGTGAGTTCCGAATCGGCACGTTCTTCGATCTCCAGGTGGAATTTACTCTTTCGGGTCATTTCCCTGAAGATCCCCACCGTGATGATCTCAATTTTGATCATCTGACAGAAGCAAGGTCTTTCACAAGATCCTCCATGCCGAGTTCCACCAGTTTTTCTTCGGAGGGCACGCCGTTGTGATCCCATTTCCGGGCGGCATAATATTCGTCCAGCATGAAATCCAGGTCTTTCTGTTCAATGACGGCGCCTTTTGAAATTCCGAACTTCAGAGGTTCTTTCATCAGCCGGTCGGGCAGGGTATCGTCTTTTCTGGAAAATCCTTCCCGAAGATTGAACATGCGGCACACATTATTCAGCCGTTCGCCGGCATCCCACATATCCTGTTCTGTAAATTCCCAGCCGGATGCACCGGAGACCAGTTGGGCCATCAGGCTCTGGAACCGATCGACAATGAAGATCGAGGCAAATTCACACAGGGTCACGGAATCAAAGAGCCCGGCAAAATCCTGGTTGTATTTTGTCAGTGCCCCTTTGCCTTCGTAGGCCAGCCGCTCAACGGCGTAGGGGACTGGAATGCCGAACACTTCCTGGAGAGAATATCCTTTGTTGTGATCGGCCCCGGTATAGCACGTCGCATAGTTGAGGCCGTGGGCCTTGAAGCCCCGGACATCATAGGCGGGCAGTTCCAGGCCCTTGACGTTCATGGCATAGTAATCACTGTCGCCGCCGATGATTTTGGTGGCTTTTTTCGTGCCATCAGAGAAAATCCTACCGATCTGCCCCTGCCGGTAAGCAAGATGACGCAGCGCTTTCATGACCGCTTCATCATTTCCGAAGGAAAGGCCCAGCTGATCCTCGTCCTGGAGGATCCCTTTTTCCACCAGTTCCATTGCCATGCTGATCGAGACACCTGCTGAGATCGTGTCAAGACCGAGCTCATCACACAGGCGGTCGGCTGCAATGATCGCATGGGGATCGGTGACCCCGACGACAGCTCCCAGGGAGTAGAGGGTTTCAAACTCCGGACCTTCGGAAGAAATGCCGGCGTATTTCCCGCTTCGGGCCATTCGGACCTGACTGCAGGCAATGGGGCACCGATAGCAGGGATTTCTCGTCACGGCAGTGCCCTCAAGGCCCTTGACACCGATGGTTTCATCCCAGTCGATGGATTCTGAATTGTTCTGCCAGTTGTTGTGCGGGAAGCAGCCTACGCCGTGGACCGGTTCCAGTGCGCTGGTGGAACCAACCTTGGAAAAGATCGGATAAGCCATGGGGCTGTCTTTAAAACTCTGCAGCATGCCGGAGACGCCCTTCTGGAAACGTCCCCGGTCAGCGATGGGTACCTGGTGGGTGCCCCGGACTGCGACGGCTTTCAGGTTTTTGCTGCCCATGACGGCGCCGACGCCTTTTCGGCCGGCGGCCCTGGCTTCATTGATGATGGCAGAAATGAGACTTAAGTGTTCACCGGCGGGGCCGATGCAGGAAATGCGGACTCCCTGATCATTCAGCCGTTCTTTGATATACAGCTGGGTATCCAGGGTGTTGAGTCCCCACAGATCTGCGGCGTTTCGGAACTTCACGCGATCATTCTGAATATGGACATAGACCGGTTTTTCGGATTTTCCTTCGATGATCACCGCATCGTAGCCCGTCCATTTTAACTCGACGGGGAAGTAGCCTCCGCTCAGAGCATTTGTAACAGTTCCTGTCAGCGGCGATTTGGTCGCAATGTTGAGCCTGCTGACGGAAGGGGCGTCGGTTCCTGTGATGGGGCCGGTAGTATAGATGATTTTGTTTTCAGGGCCCAGCGGATCAATTCCCGGCTTCAGCTCATCATAAAGTATTTTCGAGGCAAGGGCTGCGCCACCAAGATATTTCTTCAGTACGTCCTCTGATATGGGCTCTTCTCGGCTGGTCTGATCGGTCAGATTGATCCGTAATAGCTTTCCCCAAAATCCTCCGGGTGGGTTCATGTGCTGATCCTCCTTTAATGAATACATTCAGTTTAATTTACGAAACGCAACCAAGGGCGGCAGTCTGGATTATTCTCCAAACCTCCTTGTCATCTGCTGATTTTCTGCGAATCAGCGGCAATGACAGGCAATGCGGGAGCATGAAAACGGCAAACCTCCTTCCTTCTTCATTGGCAGAAAAAGTATGCAAAAAGAGGCGATCCACAGCTGTGAATCACCCCTTTGCAAACATGGCAGGTCGAAAAATTACTCTTTCGGCCTATAGTTCTGATCTTCCAATCAGTGTCAGAGAAAACCTTTTGGAAGAACAGAATCGGAGTTTTTTATTGATTTCACCTAAAGATTAACAGAATAATGCTTGATATTCAATGAGATTGCGAATGTTTTCCCGCCATCCCGTTTCCCGAGGGGAATCACTCGGCATATTGCAGCAAATCAATTATCTTCCAATGCAGGCTGCCTGGTATTCGATCAAACCAGGGTTTCCTTACGCAGACTGGCTGTGGCAAAGCGCCAGGCAGCTTTGCGGTTGGTCAGCCAGGCGATGCGACGGTCATTCTTTGTGTTGTTCAGCATCCGGGGAATGAAAAATCCGGCCACCGTCTCCGGCCGGTCGGCCAGGATGTTGAACAGACGGCGGAATCTCGGGTTGGTGAACACCTCGGCAGGTCTGCCGTCGGGGGGACTGGTGATGAAATCCGTCAGCATCATCCCCGGGGAGAGCCGGCCGGCGATGACTCCGGTCCCGTCCAGTTCTTTGGCCAGTCCCTTCATGAAATAGGTCAGGGCATATTTGGTGGTGCCGTAGAGGATCGTGCCGGACTGGATCATATTATTGGAGCCCAGACCCTCCATGGCATAAATGGCACCATGACCCTGTTTCAGCATGCCCATCGAGGCAACCTGGGCGCCGTAGATCATGCCCAGGAGATTGGTTTTAACGAGTTGTTCGGTATGGTCTTCTCCCGTTTCCCAGACTTTCAGATGGGGTGTGCTGCGGCCGGCGTTGTTGATCCAGATGTCCACACCCTTCCACTGCCGGATGGACTCATTCCAGAGATGCTTCAGACCCACAGTGCTTTGGACATTGCAGGGCACATAGATCCACGCTCCGGGCAGCGCATTGAGCTCAGCCCGGAGCGATTCGTCAGGGAATGTGCCGCGGCCTGACAGGGTGACCTGGCACCCCTTTCGCAGAAACTCTTTGGCCATGGCAAGTCCGATGCCTTTGGTACTGCCTGTGATCACGATACTTTTCATAATTTCCTCCCGGGTTTCCAGTTGCGTTATGATGTTGATGGGGCAGGGGTTGATTTGGATTCCCGGCGTTTTTTCAGGGAATCAGTTCAGTTGTTTCGGGGGATATTTCTCACCAATGTGTCGGGGACTTTGGTTCAGACAATGAGCACGGAAATCCATTGTTGATCCTTTGGATCAGGAGGACCGGGATGAAAGCCTAATCGTTCACCGGCTCGCCGGAGGATCCGTACATTTCAAAATAGTAGCGCCTGCGCCGGGCGGTGGACTTTCCGTACTGGATCGCCTGGACCGGGCAGCGATTGATGCAGGCGGTGCACTGATAGCAGTTGGACCCCCAGCGGGGTTTGCCGTTCTCAAGGCGGATGGTCTGAGCAGGGCAGAGCTGGGCGCACAGTCCGCAGGAGGTGCAGCAGTCATCGACGGAAAAGGGCTTGGTGGAGCGGGCAAACCGGTCGAACAGGGGGCTGATGATGCCGGACTTGACCCGGAAGAGGGATCCTTTATTGACTTCATCCACCGGCTGTCTGCCGCTGATCTGCACTGCCATGGATCGGAGCTGAACTTCGGCGGCTTCGATTTTCCGGCGGATGGATGCCTCGCTTTCCACATCCTCTCCGATGATGTAGTTTGAAGGCAGGGCTACGGAATACGTGCTGTCCATGGGGAATAAGGTCCGGAGCCGGGTCATGGCCAGACCGGCTTCTTCTCCGCAAGTGCAGACGCCAAAGGAAAAGTCCGGTCGCCCCCTGAGACGGCTGAGAAATTCACGGACGGGTTCGGGTATTCCCCAGGCATAGATGGGAAACACGATCCCGAAGGTCGTGCCGGAAAGGTCAGGGATCCGGGAAACGCCGGTCAGGTCCGCAGCGGAGTCCCCGGTCTTCTCTGCCAGCAGGCGGGCCACCCAGCGCGAGTTGCCTGTGCCGGAAAAATAATAGATCATGGATCAAGTCTCCTTTCCTTTAAAAATTTATCCACTGCATCCACGGTGACGGCCTGCTGCTCCTGGGCACTGATGGAAGCGTCCGGATCGCCCTTTTGCGGTCCGTAATTGCCGAACTGGGCATGGTTGCCCCCTTCGATGATGATGACCTGTTCCGTGTGATCGACTTTTTCCGCCACACTGGTGTTCAGGGTCCCGTAGACCGTCAGTGTCCGCTGGGGCGGATAAGAACCATACAGATAAGCCCCCATGAGGATCAGACCCTGTACATTTTCAGGGTGGTTCGACGCGTAGTCGCTGGCCATGGCACCGCCCATGGAATGACCGCCGACATACCAGCGCTGGATCTCCGAATGGGCGGCCATAAAACGGCCGGCAGCATCGGCATCAAAGATCGCCAGATTAAAGGGCATCTTCACCAGGATCACGGTGATCCCGCTGCGGTCGGTGATTTCCTTCAAAATGGGCAGGTAGGCAGTGTATTCGACTTTCGCCCCGGGATAAAAAATCAGAGCGGTGTCTGAAGGCTCAGCGGGTGACACCACCAGGTGATCGGATCCGACCCGGACAGCCGGGTCATTCAAAAGAGTCAGGGCCGCCGCGTCAGCGCGGTAATAATCTGAAACATAGACAAAAAAACCAGCGGCCGCAGCCAATACGAGCGCCATGATCACGATCAGCAGTTTCTTCCAGTTTGATTTCAGCTTTGAGTTCAACCTGCACCTCCAGTTCCCGATGAAGAGGGTCCCCATCGACGGATGTCTTTAAGCGAATCATATCACTGGGCTTTCACCGCTGCAATGCTTCCGGTTATGTAAGGAAATCGAATCAAATGCAGAGATTAAAGGTAACTGAGCGTGCAGGAATGGACTGAAAGTGACCGCAATGGACTGGAAGGGAGTGGAAAGAGTGGTGACAATTGAACGGAAAGGAAGGGAAGGGAAAAAGGTGTGGATCAGTCGGACGCAGATCCAAGAAATTGATTCGGAAGATCGGACTGTTTTTTGTGTTTATCAAAAAAAAGGTGTTTTTTGTGTTTATCAAAAAAAAGGGTGGCAATGTGAGAAAATGGTGTTATAATCAAAAACAATAACCGAAAGGAACCGGGTGATCCTATGAATATCTGCCAAATCAGCAACAGAAAATTTCATCATCATCATAGATTCGGGAGTTTGTAACTTGAAAGGGTAAACCGTTCATAGATACACGCTCTTGTTGTGCTGTTTAAGACAAGGGCAAGGATCTATGGCTGAATCAGAGCATCTCGCCATATAGCTTGCTATATGGCGAGTTTTTATTTTACTTTGATTGATTTACTTTGATTAATTTACTTTGATTGATTGGCTCTGACATTGGATTGATTGAATACGGGAAGGAGAACGGACATGAGATTTACCAGCATCAGCCAGGAACTGGGCGTCACTGGCTTTAAGAAGAGGATCGAGCGGGAATTTGAAGGCTACTTTGAGGATCAGGGATTTTCCCTCATCGAACCGCGGATCTTTCAGAAATATGACGATTACGTACGATCCAATTTCCGGCAGGACCCCTCAGGGACCGTGAAAGTCCTGGGCGGAGATTCCAGAATCCTGATCCTGCGGCCGGATATCACCACTAACATTTTGGGTGAGATCTTTTCCAAATGGGATGGGCAGCCGCCGTTGAAGGTCTATTACAATTCCAAGATCTACCAGACCCGGCCCGGTGCCAAGATCCTGGAAAATTACCAGATGGGGGTCGAATCCCTGGGCGATGATATGCTCAGGGCGGATCAGGAGATCGTGGGCATGGCCGCGGATCTCATGGCTGGCCTTGGATCACCCTGGATCCTGGAGCTGGGATCCAGTAAATTTCTGGATGGTTTTTTCAGGGAACTGGATCTTGAAGCCAACCTTGAACTGGAGCTCCGTGACCTGATCCGGAAAAAAAGCCGTTACAGTCTGAATGCCCGTCTGGATGACCTGAACCTTTCCGGCACGATCCTTGATTCCATCCTGGATCTGCAGGGGGATATGGATTCGGTCATGGCAGCGGCCCGAACATTGCCTGTGAACCGCGAGATGAAGGCAGCCCTGGAGGAACTGACTGCCCTGCAGGCGGCTCTGACGGAGCACGATTCGGGGGAAACCGTAAAGTTTGATCTGTCCCTGATCCCGGATCTGGATTATTACGACGGCATCATATTCAAGGGATACTGCCTGGGGACCCCAAACAAGATCTTAAGCGGCGGACGGTATGACAAACTGACGGAGGAGTTCGGGCGGCGGGTTCCCGCCATCGGCTTCATGATCGACATGGATCTGGTCACCCGGATCCGAAGGAGGAGGGACATCTGATGGAACGGATCACAATCGCCATTGCCAAAGGCCGGCTGGGTGAACAGGGCCTGGAGCTGTTTGCCGACACGGAACTTGCCATCCAGCGGGACCCGGATTCACGCAAGCTGGTCTTTCAAAGCAAAGATGGCCAAATCACCTATATTTTCGTCAAGCCCGCCGACGTGGTCACCTATGTGGAAAAAGGCGTCGCAGATCTTGGCATCGTCGGCAAAGATGTCATTCTGGAAGAAGACCGGGATGTCTATGAGATCATGGATCTGAAGTACGGGATCTGCCGATTTGCCATCGCCGGCTTTCGGGATCGCTATGAAGCGGGCAAGAATGATGTGCTGCGCATTGCCTCAAAATATCCTAACTATGTGCAGTCCGTTTTTGAAAACCGGGGCCAGCGCATCGAAGTCATCAAGCTCAATGGCTCAGTTGAACTGGCACCGCTCATTGGCCTCACTGATTTCATCGTCGATATCGTGGAGACGGGGAGCACGTTAAGGGACAACGGGCTGGATATTCTGGAAGAGCTGGATCCCATCAGTGCCCGGCTTATTGTCAACAAAGCAAGTTACCGCTTCAAATTCGCCGCCATCGAGCGCATCGAGCAGGTCCTGGGAGGAGTGGGCAAATGATCCAACGCATCAGCGGAACTACCCAGCTGGAGAAGCTGGAGGCGATCCTGACCCGAACGCAGATGGAGTCGAAGGATGTCCTCGACCGGGTCGACGGCATCCTTGCCGATGTCCGCAGGCGGGGCGATGAGGCTGTTCTGGAATATTCCCGGCGCTATGACGGCCATCAGCTGGACCAGCTGAAAGTCACAGAAAGGGAATTCGAAGAAGCCAGACGCACCATCGATCCGGCGCTGAAACGGGCCATTGAGCATGCCATTGAACATATCACAGCCTTCCATAAGAATCAGATCGACCCCGGGTTCACCCTTCGCCAGGGCGACGACATCCTGCTGGGACAGCGGGTCCGGCCCATCGACCGGGCGGGCATCTATGTCCCCGGAGGCACGGCCTCCTATCCATCCACGGTGATGATGAATGTCATCCCGGCTAATCTGGCAGGTGTCCGGGAGATCATCCTGGCCACGCCCGCCGATGCCGGCGGCAGGGTCCGGGATTCGGTGCTGGTCGCGGCGGATCTTCTCGGAGTGACCCAGATCTGGAAAATGGGCGGCGCCCAGGCTGTGGGCGCCCTGTGCTACGGCACCCAGACCATTCCCGCCGTTGACAAGATCGTGGGACCGGGCAACATCTACGTGGCCATGGCCAAGCGGAAAGTCTCCGGTCTGGTGGGCATCGACATGATCGCCGGTCCCAGTGAGGTGGTCATCGTGGCCGATGGCAACGCCAATCCCCGGTTCATCGCGGCGGACCTCATTGCCCAGGCAGAGCATGATGTTCGGGCCGCGGGCATCGTCATCACCGATTCACCGGCCCTGGCCGGCCGCATCGAAGAGGAACTGGCCCGGCAGCTGGCATCTTTGGAGCGCAGGGACATCGCCAGTGAAGCGCTGGACCGATACGGTGCCATCCTGCTGGCCCGGGACATGGATCAGGCCTTTGTCCTGGCCGACCGCCTGGCGCCCGAACACCTGGAGATCCTCACGGAAGATCCCTTTGCCGATTCGGAAAAAGTCCGCCATGCCGGTGCGATCTTTCTGGGGGAATACTCTCCCGAGCCCGTGGGTGATTATTATGCCGGACCTAACCACACGCTCCCGACGTCAAGGACGGCACGGTTCTCATCGGCCCTCGGGGTCTATGATTTCTGCAAGAAAACATCCCTGATCTATTATTCGAAAAAAGCCCTGGAAGCGGCGGCTGATGATATCATCACCCTGGCTGCGGACGAGGCCCTGACGGGTCACGCCCATTCGATCCGGGTCCGACTGGAGGAGACAAATGTATAAATACCTGAGAGAAGACATCAAAGCCATGAAAGCCTATGACGTCAAAGAAATGGCCTACGAGGTCAAACTGGATGCCAACGAGGGCGTGGACTGGATGGACGGGCTCAACCGCTATCCCGCGGACCGCAGCGACGAGCTGCGGGAGAAGCTGGCCCAGAAGCTCGCCAAAAATCCGGATGAGATCCTCCTGGGCAACGGATCCAGCGAGCTCATCGAGCTCTGCATGAAGGCCTATCTGGAAGCCGGCGACACCGTCCTCAGCATTGCGCCCACCTTCAGTATGTACAAAATCTTTACCATCATCCACAAGGGCCGCTATCTTGAATATCCCCTGCAGGACATGACGAGCCTGGATGTGGACGGATTCATCGAATTTGCCGGTGCATGCAGTGCCAAGCTGGTGCTGTTGAGCAACCCCAACAACCCGACGGGATCCATGATCCCCCGGGAAGATATCCGCAGGATCATCGACTCCGTGGATGCCATGGTGGTCCTGGATGAAGCCTACATCGAGTTTTCCGATGAGCCGGCAACCGATGACACCGGGATCTACGAGAATCTGGTGGTGCTGCGGACGTTCTCCAAGGCGCTGGCACTGGCCGGCATCCGCCTGGGCTACATGATGGGCCAGGCAGAGACCATCGGCTATATCAACCGGGTGCGTTCGCCTTATAACGTCAATGTCCTGACCCAGGCGGCGGGACTCAGGGCCCTGAAGGCCGAGGAACAGACCGCTGCCAGCTGCGGGATGATCCGGTCGGAGCGGACCCGGGTGAAGGCGGCCCTGGAGGGACTGGGTTATTCTGTGCTTCCCTCCCAGGCTAATTTCCTCCTGTTCAAAGCGGAGCCGGAACTGGGCGATCAGCTGGCCCGGCGCGGTATCCTGATCCGCTGTTTCGGCGGGGATCTGACCGGTTACTGCCGGCTGACCATCGGTACGCCAGCAGAAAACGATGCCGTTTTACGGGCGCTGACAGAACTTCGGGAAGCCGGTGCGAAGGCCGGGATGGATCCGGGGGAGGTGCGATCATGAGAAAAGCAGCCTTTGAACGGAATACGAAAGAGACCAAAATCCGGGGGATGCTTACGGTGGAAGGCTCCGGCGTGATGACCATCGACACGGGCATCGGCTTTTTTGACCACATGCTCACCGCCCTGAGCTTCTATGCCGGCTTCGATCTGGAGCTGATCTGCAAGGGGGATCTGATGACAGACAGTCATCACAGCGTGGAAGACACGGGCCTGGCCCTGGGCGGTGCTCTGAAAGAGGCCCTGGGTGACCGGTTGGGGATCACCCGGTTTGCCTCGACACATACCGCCATGGATGAGAGCCTGGCCCTGGTGGTCATCGACATTTCCAACCGCCCCTTCCTGGCTGATAATCTGCGGTTTGCCTCAGACCGGCTGGGGACCATGAACACCCAGGATTTCCGGGAGTTTTTCCGGGCCTTTGCCTACAGTGCCGGGATCACACTTCACATCGATCTGATGCGCGGGGACAATGATCATCACCAGATCGAAGCGGTGTTCAAGGGACTGGGACGGGCCCTGAAGGAAGCGGTGACGGTCCGCGGCCAGGGCGTTGCCAGTACCAAGGGGGTGCTGTGATGAATGTGATTTTGGACTATGGCCTGGGAAATCTGAAAAGTCTTCAGACCGCCCTGGACCGAGCCGGCATCCCAACGGAGATCACTTCGGACAAGGCCCTCATCGGTCGCGCCGATGTGATCTTTCTCCCGGGCGTCGGGGCCTTCCGGGATGCGTCCGGGGCACTGTGGCAAAGCGGCCTGGCCGAGCTGGTCATTGAAAAGAGCCGGCAGGGCTGTTTTGTCATCGGGATCTGTCTGGGCATGCAGCTGCTGTATGAGAAAAGTTTTGAAAACGGCGAATACAGGGGGCTGGGCCTGATCCCGGGAGAAGTGGTCCGGCTGCAGCAGATGCCAAAGATCCCCCACATGGGCTGGAACAGCCTGCAGATCAGACGGCAGGATCCGCTGCTGAAAGACCTCACCCCCGGCGATTACGTCTATTTCGTCCATTCCTACTATGCCCGTTCCGGAGGAGAGGAGATCCTGGCCTGGACTGAGTACGGGGAACAGATCCCGGCCATTGTCCGCCGGGGCAATGTCATCGGCTTTCAGTTCCACCCGGAAAAGTCTTCTGACACCGGAGCAGCTCTGCTTAACGCCTTAAAGGAGGTCATCGCATGATCATTTATCCAGCCATCGATCTGAAAAACCGGCAATGTGTACGGCTCACCCGGGGCGATTATGACCGGATGACCGTCTACGAGGCGGACCCGGTCAAAGTCGCCCGCAGCTGGGAAGCCCAGGGGGCTTCGCAGCTGCACCTGGTGGATTTGGACGGCGCCCGGGGCGGCGGACGGGTCAATGAACCCGTTGTCCGGGAGATCATCCGCTCTGTCACCATTCCCGTCCAGCTGGGCGGCGGCATCCGCGACACCGAAGGGGTGGAAACATTCCTGGATGCCGGTGTGGACCGCGTCATCATCGGCACCGCTGCCCTGAAGGATCCGGCCTGGATCCGGCAGATGATCCGGGACCATGGCCAGCGCATCATCGTCTCCATCGATGCGGTGAAGGGACGTCTCGCAGTGGACGGCTGGGAGACCGTGTCTCAGATCCGGGCCACCGACTTTGTCCGTGAACTGGAAGGGTTCGGTTTGAAACGGATCGTTTATACGGATATTGAAAAGGACGGCATGCTGTCCGGTCCGAATTTTGCCATGTATGAAGAGATCGGAAAGCTGTCCGCCGTGGAAGTCATTGCCTCAGGCGGCATCACGACCCTGGCGGATGTGAAGCGGCTGAAATCCATGGGACTCTATGGCGCCATCATCGGCAAAAGTCTCTACGACGGCCATCTGACCTTGAAGGAGGTGCTCTCATGCTGACACGACGGGTGATCCCCTGTCTGGACGTCCGGGACGGCCGAGTGGTCAAGGGCAGAAAATTCAAAGACATCATCGATGTGGAAGACCCGGAGATCCTGGGTGAATTCTATTCGAAGTCGGGGGCCGACGAACTGGTATTTTACGATATCACGGCCACCCATGAGGCCCGCCGGATCTCGCTGGATTTCATTGAAAAAGTCGCAGGCAGGATCAACATTCCCTTCTGCGTCGGCGGCGGGGTATCGAGTCTGGAGGATTTTACCCGGATCCTGCGCAAGGGAGCCGATAAAGTCTCGGTGAATTCGGCGGCAGTGAAAACCCCCGGTCTCATTACCGAGGCATCTCAGAAATTCGGCGCGCAGTGCGTCGTCCTCTCCATGGATGTCAAAAAAATGCCATCGGGTCAGTGGAAGATCTTTGTCGGCGGCGGCCGGGTGGAAACGGAACTGGATGCTCTGGAATGGGCCGTGGAAGGGGTCCGCCTGGGGGCCGGAGAACTGGTGGTGAACAGCATCGATGCCGACGGCATGAAACAAGGCTACGACATCGAACTGCTGAAAGCCATCACCAGCCGGGTCACTGTGCCGGTCATCGCCTCCGGCGGCGCCGGCGGGCTCGAAGATTTCGCCGCCGCAGTGCTTGAGGCAGATGCAGACGGTGTACTGGCGGCCAGCGTCTTTCATTACAAAGAGCTGACCATCCGCCAGGTCAAGGAATATATGAAATCAAAAGGAATCGAGGTTCGCTTATAATGGAAATCAACTATGATCAAAACGGACTGGTGCCAGCCATTGCCCAGGATGCTGCCACCGGAGAGGTCCTGATGCTGGCCTGGATGAACGAAGAAGCGCTGAAGCTGACACTGGAGACCCACATCGTCCACTATTGGTCGCGTTCACGGCAGGAGATCTGGAAAAAGGGCGAAACTTCCGGCAACCGCCAGAGGCTGCAGGGTCTCTATTACGACTGCGACGGGGATGCCATCCTGCTCAAGGTGGACCAGACCGGCGTGGCCTGCCATACCGGAGCCTACTCCTGCTTCTTCCACGAAGTCCAGGCGGCACCGTCCAGGCGGGAGACCCTGCCGATGCTCTATCAGACCATCCTCGATCGGAAGATGAATCCCAGGGAAGACTCCTACACTAACTATCTGTTCGAAAAAGGCATCGACAAGATCCTGAAAAAAGTCGGGGAGGAATCCGCCGAGGTCATCATCGGCGCAAAGAATTCCCGGGAGGAGCTGGTCTACGAAGCCAGTGATCTGATCTATCATCTGCTCGTTCTCCTGGTCAATGAAGACATCACCCTGGGTGATATCTACCGGGAACTGGAAGGCCGGATGAAATAACCGGCGGCCGATGTGACCGCTGATGGAACAGTTGAACGAACAGCTGAAGGAACAGCTGAAGGAACAGCTGAAGGAACA
>CAYYVR010000001.1:53546-58993 GCA_964475185.1 uncultured Clostridium sp.
TGGAACAGTTGAACGAACAGCTGAAGGAACAGCTGAAGGAACAGCTGAAGGAACATCTGAAGGAACATCTGAAGGAACAAATCACTGCACCAAACTGTGATCTGAATCGAGAAACGATGGGGACAGCCGACCTTGGCAACAGGCGATGTCCGCACAGTGCAACAAAAAATGACCATGCAGCGGAGGGAAGCCCATTGAATTACACTGATCATCACGTCCACACCAGCTGGTCGCCGGACAGCAGCGCCGATGCTGCGCGCTATATCCGGCGGGCCAAAGCGCTGGGCCTGGACTTCATCATGTTTACTGACCATGTGGATTTTGGCAGCACGGATCCTGATTTTCTCCGGAAACCCGATTATCGGGCGTATTTCCGGCAGATGCGTGAGCTCTCCGAGCGCCATGAATTCCCCATCCAGGTGGGGGTGGAGATCGGCTATGAAAAGAATCAGAAACGTCAGATCGAAGCCTTCCTGGATTCATACCCCTTTGATTTTGTCATTGCATCCCTTCACTACGGTGACGGCAAAGACTTTTACCGGGGCGATTTTTTCGATGGCAAGACACAGCAGGAAGCCTATCTGAGGTATTTCGAACTGGTTCTGGAAATGGCGGAGAACTTCACACAGTTTGATGCGGCAGGTCACCTGGATTATATTACCCGCTACGGCCCCTTTGAAAACAGGCAGTACGACCCCGAGCGGTATTCGCCGGTCATCGATGCCATTTTAAAGGCACTGATCCGAAACCGCCGGGGGCTTGAAGTCAATACATCCGGTCTGCGCGGGGCCATTCCCCGGCTGTTTCCAATGTCTGAAGTTCTGGTCCGCTACCGGGAGCTGGGGGGCACCGTTATCACCGCCGGATCGGACAGTCACTTCAATGACCATTATTACGCTGGCATCGAGCAGGCCATGGCGGTGCTGAGGGAGCTGAACTTTTCGACGATCTCGAGTTTCACCGGCCGCCGGGAGACCCGCCTGGACCTGGTCCGATAACGAAGGATTTTCAGTGGTTCTCGCAGATCAGCCTGTCGGTCCTGCCAAACGAAAGTCCGCTTTGGGCACCCCGGATCCAGACTGAAAAAGTCACTGACAAAAAGATTTCAGATGAAAAGGATCAAGGCTGATAATCCGCCCATATCAATTGACAACGGACACAGAAGGAATAGAATGAAGGTGAGAAATGGTCTTTCCGGATCCCGGATATCGGATCCAGTGACTGAAAAAGGAAGCGATCCAAATGATGACTGCACAACGGGCCAGAATGATCCGGCGGATCAGCCTGGCATCAACGATCCTTCTCGGCCTGGGCCTCCACCAGCTGTATAAAAGCACTGGAGTGCCCCTGCTGGCGTTGATCAGTCCCGTCAATGAGAGCAAGTGGGAACATTGGAAAATGGCTTACAGTTCCATGCTTCTGGTGGGCGGAGCAGAGTACCTGTTTCTGAAACAGCATTCGGGCATCAAACCGTCGAACTATCTGTTTGCGCTGGCGGGGGGGATCCTGGTTTTTGAAGGAACTACCTTTGGCGCCATTGAACTGGCCGAACTCCTGCTGGGCGAATCAGAGCTGTGGCTCCATGTATCCACTTTTCTGGCGGGCGCATATCTCGGTCACAACGCAAAATACCTGATCCTGAAACAGACAAAGCCCTCCGTCGTTGCGGCGATCCTGGGCACCATGATCCTGACGGTCCAGCTGGCCGCCTTCATCCGGTTCACCTCTGAGCCGCCGAGAATGGAGTATTTCCGTGATCCCCTCACCGGGACCTATGGCGTCCATTCACTGAAGTAGGCAGCCTGCGGGGGATCTGGGATCCGAACCAGCAGCGTCTGCAAAGTGTTTTTGAATACGGATGACGAAACCCCCGGCGCCGTGGTGCCGGGGGTTTCGTCATCTATATTGTTGTCAGCGGATTCGATGCTCTGCAGATACGAGTATCTGCGCAGGACTCAGGCAAAAGGAGGGGCTTCCGATCAGGATTCAGACTGGGTACGCTTTGAACTGACGATGAGGGCGCCTATGTAGCAAATCGCGGTCACGATGGCCATTTCGCCGCTACTCCACAGTGCGCCGCTCAGCCAGGAAACAAAATATCCGGTGATGAAAATGAGGATGGCCTTACCATAATTGAGATCCATAAAAAACTCCTTCCGATGACCTTCTCTGGTCAGTCTATAGGTTAATCATAATCAGTGTATTTTTTATGTCAAGTATAACTGTTATGGCTTGAATGGAAGGTTTCCCTTATCAAAATGGAACGACAGACAGACGCTCAGCCAATGCGTTTCACTGAGGATCCCGGCGCAGGCTGGCTGAGCTGAAGCTTTGGAAATCAGCAGTGCGATCAGGGGGAGTTAAATTGCACACAGCCAGGCTCCTGACAGATCCTGACAGGTCTGATGAATTTTGGCATTCACAGAGGAACCTGTATTATAATTGATGGAAGACATTGAGAATACCATAATGATTTGCGTGATCGGTTTGGAGGAATGAATGGAACGTGAAATGACCTACCGGTATGCCGCGGCGTGCGACGTACCGATGATTTTGGATTTTGTGCGAAAGCTGGCACAATACGAGAACATGCTGGATGAAGTGATCGCAACGGAAGACCTGCTGAAGGAATGGCTGTTTGACCGGAAAAAAGCGGAAGTGCTGTTTCTGGTGGTGGATGGCAAGGAGATCGGGTTTGCCCTGTTTTTCCATAATTTCTCGACTTTTTTAGGCCGGGCGGGGATCTACCTCGAAGACCTGTACATTCTGGAAGAGTACCGGAACAATGGCTACGGGAAGGCGATGCTGCAGAAATTGGCGCAGATCACGGTGGAGCGCGGCTGCGGGCGTCTGGAATGGTGGTGTCTGGACTGGAACCAGCCCAGCATTGATTTTTACCGCTCCATGGGGGCGCAGGCCATGGATGAATGGACGACTTACCGCCTGACGGGTGAGACCCTCAAAGCCGCCGCCGCGTCTGCTGAATAAGGAAAGGAAAGCAGCGACAGTCTCCGGCCTAAAAGCTGTGGATGAAATCCGCTAACCGGCCGATACAGATCTGGCGGTGATCGGCAATAAGCGCCGAAAAAACCATCCCTTCGAACCAAAGCCCGGATTCAGGCTTTGCTCGCAGGGATGGTTTTTTCAGCGGATAGTGGATCCTAAGCGCTGAGCTCAATGCGTTCTTCACTTTCGTAGAAGATGTCATCGGCAGAAATGCCCTTGGCCAGCAGGATCTCATGGCATTCACGGATCATGGCCGCGGAGCCGCACATGTAGACCTTATGCCCCGTGACATCCATGTCTTTGAGGAGGCTGGTGACATAGCCTTTGTAGAAGCCTTCGCGCTCTTCCCGTGAGGCGGCCGGCCGGTAATCGAATTCCGGATGGTCAGCCTGGAAGGATTTGAAGTAGTCATGGTAAATGAAATCCCGGACATGGCGCTGGCCGTTGAGGAGTGTTACGGATTCCACGCCGTCCCGGCCGGTGAGGCTGTCCTTGACCAGTCCGATGAAGGGGGTGATCCCGATGCCGTTGGCGATGAACAGCATCTTTTTGGTGTCCAGGGAGGGGACCAGATGATCGCCCATGGGTCCTTCCAGCGTGATCCGGTCACCTTCTTTGAAGCGGAAGATGATCTCCGTTCCGTAGCCATTCTTCACCTTTTTGATGATGACTTTGATGGTTTTGTTGTCCTCATTGGCCGAGGAGATGGAATAGGCCCGGAACTGGACCGGATGATCCTGGATCTTGATGAGGATGAACTGACCGGCTTTGTAAGCCACTTTGCGGTCACTGACAAAGACAAATTCCCTGAGATCCCCGCCCAGGTCGTTGATCTGGGTCAGCGTGGCGTGGATCCGCTGACGGTCTTCGTAGCCTGTCAGGTCGCTCATTTCCATGACTTTCTTCGCCTGTTTGACCGTCTGCAGGGAAAGCAGATTGCCCGGACAGTTTTCGACACAGGTGGTGCACTTGATGCAGTTGATGTTATCGAACTGGTTGGTGTCGTTGAATTCAAGGTAAGGTGTCAGCTGGAAGGGACAGACCCGGGAGCATTTGCCGCAGGTGTGGCATTTGTCCTTGGCTTCGATGGTGATTTTTTTCTCGGTGTGCTTTGCGATCCCCAGAGCGCTCCCCAGGCGGTAGGACAGTTTCTGCAGGGTGCCCATGGGACAGAACTGACACCAGGTCCGGGAATTGATGAGCAGGGCTGCGCCTCCGCCCACGATGAGGACCATGAGATAGGTGTTGACAAAAATAAAGCCAAGCCGCTCGACGAAACTGTAGGTTCCCCAGAGGGCGGCGATCCGGACGAGCTTTCTGGAGAAGTTGATGGTGAAGAACAGGAAGAATGCGCCGATGAACCATTTGTTTTTCAGCAGCGACGGGATTTTCTTATTCATGCTGATGGGATGAATGATGTTGTCAAAGAGACTGCCATGGGGGCAGAAGTTTCCGCACCACATGCGTCCTGAAAAGAACGAAGTTCCCAGAAGACCGGCCATGATGCCGACGACCAGCACGCCCAGCCGCGGTTCCCAGAGACCGCCGATGGCAACAAGAACGGTAAGGATCCAGGCATATTTTCGGGTCGTGGTAAATACACGGTTGGTTTTGATGAAGTAGTTTTTAGTGTTTTGCATGTACATAGTCCCCTTTGTATTCTTTTTATCTTTTGTTAAACCCCCGGGGGGTCCAAGTTCAAAGTATATTTAGATTGGTAATTTTTGTCAATTAGTCCAAAAGCTCTCTGTGCCAGGGAGGAATCATTATCTCTCTCAATCTCCCTCAAACATCGTATAAGTACGATATTTAAAGTTCCATTGATACAAGACAGAAGTTGACAGAAGAGAGACACCGGGCCCAACAGACAGCGACCCACTGGATGACAAACCTGGATGGGAGAATGGATGGGAGAATGGATGGGAGCCTGCACGGGGATCATGGATTCGGACGGACAGCCGGGATCCATCGAAGGGGCTTGGCATTACGGGGAGTCGAAGACCGGGGAGATATGAAAACGACCGGAGCGATCCTCCGGTCGTTGTAAGAAATGATGATGCTCTGGTCTGCACTGGGTCAAACAACACCGGAAGGGCGTAGGGGTTATCCCAGGGTCTGGCTGTGAGGCGGGGCAGTAACGGCGATGGATTCCGGGGTTGCAGACGCTGCCGGTGTCGGAAATCCTTCTTCCCACTGGGCGGGCAGGCCGTCGTCAAAGGAGACATCCAGAGCGGTGCAGTCCGCAAAGCAGTCTTCGCAGTCTTCGAAGCAAAGGTCTTCGTCCGGTGCCAGGGGGATGGCCAGGATCCGGTCGCCCACGCGGATGAACATTTCCGGCTGGGCGAATTTCGCTTCGTATTTGTCAGCCAGGGCCGGACTCAGGGACTCAAAGCGATCCTCGCCCAGCCCGCAGATGATGAAGGGCCCGGCGATGATGTCGT
>CAYYVR010000002.1:0-20007 GCA_964475185.1 uncultured Clostridium sp.
ATGGACCGGCTGCGGGAAGTGGAGGGCATTGGCCTGAAAAAGCTGGAGCTGATCCGGAAAAGCTACGACAAGAGCAGAGAAGTCCGAAACATCATGGTATTTCTGCAAAGTTACGGCGTGACCCCCAAGCAGTGCCTGAAGATCTATTACCGCTTCGGACAGAATTCCATTGCAGTGGTCCGGGAAAATCCGTACATCCTCTGCGAGGAAGTGTCTTCCATCGGGTTTCGGACGGCGGATCGCATCGCCGGCAATCTGGGCATCGAAAAGGATTCGCCCTATCGCATCCAGAGCGGGATCACCTTCATGGTCAATTCCTTTGCCGGCTTTGGCAACACCTGCATGCCGCTGGACAAACTCCTGCGGGATACATCGGAAACCCTTGAGGTGGATTCGGACCTGATCCTGGATAACCTGCGCAGCCTGGTGCTGAACAACCAGATGATGGTGGAGGAAGTCGATGGCGTGCAGTGTGCATTCACGCCGGCCTACTGGCACGGCGAGATCAACATCGCCGCCCGGCTTCTGGCCATGAGGAGTCATCCGTATCCCAGGCTGCCGATCCAGGCAGATCAGTTTATTCAGGACTATGAAACGACGCAGGGCATCGTGCTCCATGACCTTCAGAAGGAAGCCGTCCGCGGGGTGCTTGACAATGGTCTGGAGATCATCACCGGGGGCCCCGGGACGGGCAAGACCACCATCATCAAGTGCATCCTGGCCATGCTGAAGGAAGCGCAGCTCAAAGTGCTGATGGCGGCGCCCACGGGCCGGGCAGCCAAGCGGATGACCGAGACCACCGGGGAGGAATCCAAAACCATCCATCGTCTCCTGGATCTTGGGATCACTGAGGACGGCGAGGAGGTCGAAGGGGGCGGCGAGCTCAACTGTGACTGCGTCATCATCGATGAAGCCTCCATGATCGACGTCCTGCTGATGAATAAGCTCCTGACGGCTCTGAAGCCGGGGACGCGGCTGATCATGGTGGGGGACGCCGACCAGCTGCCCAGCGTCGGTCCGGGAAGGGTCCTGGCGGATCTCATCTCAGGCGGTGCCGCCAAAGTGGTGAAACTGGCTGTGATCTACCGTCAGGGCCAGGAATCGATGATCACCGTCAATGCGCATCTGATCAATGAAGGCAAACAGCCCCGGCTCAACGCCAGGGGCGGCGACTTCTTCTTCATGGCCGGCCATGATCTGGAATCCACTGCAAATACCCTCGTCGAACTGGTCAACACCCGTCTGCCCAAGTTCAACAGGAAGTGGGACAAGGTCCGTGATTTCCAGATCCTGTCGCCCATGCGCAAAGGAGATCTGGGCATCAACCGGCTCAATGAGCTGCTCAAGGATATTCTCAATCCCACGGCGGAATCGCACAAATTCACTGCGTTCCGGACCGGTGACAAGGTCATGCAAAACCGCAACAACTATCAGCTCAAATCACGGCTGACCAAAGATCTTTTGCCGGGAACCTTCCAGGAAGAAACGGGGGTGTTCAACGGAGACGTCGGGTTCATCGTCAAGATCGATGATGAGGATCAGATCGTCACCGTGCTCTATGATGATGAGCGCTTTGTCGATTATACGCCGGCGGAGCTGGACGATCTGGAACTGGCCTATGCCATCACCATCCACAAAAGTCAGGGATCCGAATTCCCGGTGATCCTGATCCCGCTTTTCATGGGGCCGCCCATGCTGCTGAACCGGAACCTGATCTACACGGCCGTTACCAGAGCCCGTCAGATGGTGGTCCTGGTCGGGGACCAGAGAGCGCTGCGCTTCATGGTCAACAATGACCGTTCCACGGAACGGTATACATCCCTGGGCTACCGGATCCGAAAATCCATTGCCCTCTTGGAGTAAAGGAGGAAGTGAGCTATGATCGTTGACCTGGAACATCTCACCGCAGAACTGAAGAACTGGTTCCATCATTCCACTGTCAAAGCCATCAATGTCGTCAGCGTGCCCTATCGCGGCGTCGATCCCCTTGCCGGACTCCTGGAAGGGGTCGCAGGCAAAGTCCGGCTCCTGTATATCACCGGACCGGCGGCGCCGGCGGAATCCATCGAAGTCTTCCTGTCGGCCAGGGGGATCCCCTACAGCCGGACAGAAGATCCAAACGCCTTCACGGTGATCCTGGATTATGACGAAGCCTTTTTGAGCCGGGATGCCTATGATCTGGTGATCTATGATGACATCAACTCTTTTCCGACCCACCGCAAGGGGGAGATGCAGGAACTTCTTAACCATATTTACTACCGTACCGGTCACATCATGGCCTATTCCCTGGAGTCGGTGTTTCGAAACGTCATCAATCTCGAACTCCCCTTGAAACAGGACCGCAGCTTTGTAACTGAACCCCGTTTCATCGAGCTGAAAACCGACATCCGGACCAGCGTACCCAGTTCTGTTTTTGAATACATCAGCTTCTTTGTCCGGGAATCCCGCCCGGTGGTGATTTTCGTGCCCGATGAAGAAACGGCAAGGGGTATGCAGAACTATCTGGGGCGCATCGATCCTTCCCTGAAGGATAAAATGCATGACATCACGGAGGCGGGAGAGGAAGCGGTCGCCGATCTGGTGGCTGCCAACCCCGGCGGGCTGATGCTCTTTTGCCGTGGGCTGAAGGATTTTCGGCACGTGCCGGTGAACCTTGATTTTATCGTGGCAAAGAGCGACGGCGCCCAGTATGAGTACCGGCAGTTTGTGTTTCTCTGCCTGCGCAGCGGATTGTTTGATGATCTGAACGGAGACGTGATTTTAGCCTCGGCCATGCGGACCTACGACATGGATCGGGCAAAGGAACTGACGCAGAATTACAACCGGGTGATCTGGGAAAACGATCAGTTGTTCCTATGAGCCAGGGGAAACGTGAAAACAGGATCCTGACGGGTCTTTTGGATATTTTCTTTGAGCGGCTGGCCTGCCCCGTCTGCGGCTCCCAGGGGCAGGGGCTGTGTGTCGTCTGCCAAAAGGATCTCCGGTTCTGGGGAGATTTTTCCATGGAAGGATGCCGGGGCCATGCCATGTATCACTATCAGGGCACCGCGAAAAATCTGCTTTTCGGCTTCAAGCAGCAGTCCTCGCGGGAAGCGCACAAGGGGCTGTGTCTGATCATGGACCGCTGGCTGGAAGATCAGGGCAGCCGATGGCTTTGTGAGGGACAGTGGGATCGCATCGTGCCGGTCTCATCCATTGCCGCCAAGGTCAGGCTGCGGGGATTTGACCCCGCGCACCGGCTGGCAGAACATATATCCCAGCGGACCGGGATCAGGACGCTGGACTGCATCGTCAATGAGGGCAGCCGGGAACAGAAAACCATGGGGTATCGCCAGCGTCATAAAGCATCCAGGGCAGCCTTCCGAATCAGACCGTCCCTGTCGGACCAATGCCGGGGCCGGCGCCTGCTGATTTTCGATGATGTCATGACGTCAGGCACCACCGTACTGGCTGCAGCGCAGCGCCTGCGCGATGCCGGTGCAGCCGAAGTCGGTTTCCTGGTCGTGCAGCGGGCCAGCATTTAGCCCCAGAGTCAGCTGCGATCAATGCCTCATTGTCCATCCGGCGCCGGCGCGGGCTGCGGATTCCGGCTTCAGCCAGGCATAATGGCTGGATTCTGAGGAAAAAATCCCGATAAAAAAAGCAGATACTTTTTCAAGTACCTGCCGTTTTTTTTATTCCTCTTCGAACTGATCCTTGCCAGCTCCGCAGAGGGGGCAAACCCATTCGTCCGGAATGGCTTCGAAGGGAGTTCCCGGTGCTACACCGTTGTCCTCGTCGCCTACTGCCGGGTCATAAACATATCCGCATAATGTGCAAACATAACTTTTCATGCTGTTTCCTCCTGGTTCCTGTTAATATTAGAGTATGCAGGATTACAAAATAAATCCTGTCCTGATGAAAATTATAGGGTACAATGTGAACGATAACAAGTATAAAATCAAAATTTAATCAAATTTTAAGTAATACAGGCTGGTGATCCCATGACGAAAACAGAATTGAACCGATATCTCAATGAAATAAGCGAAGCAGTGTCATCGGCAGACGACATCAAAGGACTGCGCGCGCAAAGTGAGTCTGTGCGGGACCGATACCGAAACAAGGACGCCAAAGGCAGAGACCTGGAGATCCGGGATGCCGGGGAGGCCCGGGCTTATCTGGCGTGGCGCTGGCCGGTGACGGCCATGGTGATCCATGAAGTCCTGGGCCGACTCCTGGAAGTCTGGCCGGAGTTTTCACCGCAGTCTGTGCTGGACCTTGGCGCCGGTCCGGCGGTTTCCGTTCTGCCCGCCTCGCTGCTTTTTCCGGAACTGGGCCAGGTTACCCTGATGGAGGAACAGCCCGCCATGATGGAGGCGGGGGATCTCATGCTGAAGCAAATCAGGAGCAGCCTTTCTTCGGCGCTGACGATCCGATGGCATCAGGCGGATTTTCTGAAGGAAGAGCTTCCGGCGGCGGATCTGATCCTGGCCAGCTACGCAGCCAATGAACTGTCCTTTGCAGAATCTCAGCGCTTCTGTGAGGCGCTGAAGGGCTCTTCTGCCCGTGCCATCGTCCTCATCGTCCCAGGGACCCCGGAACATTTTGAAGGGCTTACATCCATCCGCAACCGCCTGGTTGCAGACGGGTTTTCGATTCTGGCGCCCTGCACATTCACCGGACCCTGCCCCATGGAGGGAGAGGCCGACTGGTGTCACTTCTACCTTCGGGTCCAGCGCTCCCGCCTGCTGCGTCAGCTGAAGAATGGAGATCTTTCCTATGAAGATGAAAAATTCTCCTACCTCATCCTGGGCAGAGACGGCGTACCCGCTGACAGCAAGCCGGTCCCGGATCCAAAGGGACCCGTTCGGGCCCGGATCATTCGTCATCCCATCATCAGCAAGGGATACCGTCAGGTGACCCTGTGTCACCGGGACGGGATCACCATGACCCGGTTCACCAAAGGCCGTCACCAGGAGATTTACCGGCAACTGAAACGCAAAGGGTGGGGGGATCTGCTGGAGATCCCGGTGTCATCCCAGGACGGAGAATGAATTCCGATCATGCCCCGCCTGATGAAATGAGCCAATGAACCGAAAAAAGGGCGGTGAAAGACGGCAGAAGGCCGATAAATGACAAGAGATCTCTTCGTTTTTGAAGAGATCTCTTGTCATTTTAAGATCAGACCGCCTGACGCACGCTCTGGAGTGAACCCAGGGCTTCGCTGAAGGCCTTTGCCATGCGCAGGACGGATCGCAGGGTGATCCCGTCTGCGTGGTCGCGTTTGGGATTGAATTCAACAAAATCGATGGACCGGACCAGTCCGGTTTCGATGACTCCTTCAATGAGCTGTTCCGACTCATCGTATTCCATGCCGTTCACCACTGGCGTGCCGGTCCCGGGTACCAGGGAAGCGTCCAGTGAATCGATGTCATAGGAGATGTGGATGTCCTTGATGTTGCGCTGGTGAAGGAGTTCCATGAGTTCCATGATGATGATCCCCATCCCTTTTTCACGGATCTCTTCCATATACCAGACATTGAGTCCGAGTTTGTCGATGAGAGCGACTTCACCGTCGTCCACCGAACGGGCGCCAATGATGAAACAGTTGCGCGGATCGACTTTCCGGCCCTTGTAATAAAGCTCCGTCAGGGATTCGTGTCCTTCGCCCATGGAAGCACCCAGCGGCATGCCGTGAATGTTGCCTGTGGGGGAGGTTTCGGGTGTGTTGATGTCTGCATGGGCATCGATCCAGACAACGCCGATGTCGTTGCCCAGAGCTTTGCTGGCGCCTGCCAGAGACCCCAGTCCCAGGGAATGGTCTCCGCCAACGGTGAAGGGGATATAGCCATCGGCGATGGATCGGACCACCTCGTCCGCCAGTGCTTCGTTAGTCTGGATGATCCCATCCAGATATTTCATATGATCGTGAGTTCTGTATTTATCTTCCCTGTCGATGACGGGAACCTGGATAAAGCCCCGGTCACGGACCGTATTTCCGGTTTTGCTGAAAAGTTCGATCAGGCCATGGTCAATGAGCGTCTGAGGGCCATGTTCAACCCCTTCCCGATCACAGCCATAGAAAAGAGGAACTTTAATTAAATCAATATGCATTTAACTACCTCCGTTACTTAATTCATTATAGAGGATGAAAAACCAATTGACCACCTCGAATCTTGATGCTGCAAGGGTTTTGCGGGTATCCGGGTTCATAAAAATTCACTGCCGGGCAGAAAAAAATTATGCAAAAATAATCCTTACATTATGCAATGGCTTCCCTGTGACAGCCCATCAGATTGGATTTCAGAGAAATTTCTTTTTCTGATTTTCATGAATAATATTCATATGAGGATTTGCCATATTTTTTCCATGCATGGGAATGGTTAAAGAAGGCGTGAAGTGAATTTTTATTATCCTAAAAAAAAATTTTTTCGACGTCCCGGGAACCTGATCAGCCAGGGCTTTGCCACGAAAAGGTGAAAGATGGAAAAAATCACTCCGCCGAACTGTAAAGTATGACGGGGTGTAACATGCGTTACACTTTATGAGGGCACCGCCGGGCTATAATCAAAGTATCATCAATCGTATTCAGGAGGAAAATCATGATCGAATTAAACACATCGGCGCTTCAGACAGACATGTTCTGCTACCAGTGCGAGCAGACTGTGGGTGGCAAGGGCTGCACTAAAATGGGCGTGTGCGGTAAAAATCCCGAAGTCGCTTCATTGCAGGATCTGCTGGTCAACCAGGCCAAGGGCATTGGATTCTATGCCACCGAACTTGTCTCTCAGGGCAAGGAGATCGACAGCACCGTTGGACGGTTTGCCTACGACATCATGTTCACCACGTTGACCAATGTCAACTTTGATAAAGAAACACTCAGCGTGCTGATCAACAAGGCTCAGGGTGTGAAAGAAGCGCTGCGCAGAGAAGCCGGGGTGGCTGCTCCGCCGGAAGCTGAATATGACGCGCCCGCTGACATGGAAAGCCAGATCGCTGAAGGCAGAAAATTCCACGTGCTCTCGGGCCGGGATGTTCTGGGCGAAGACATCATCTCCCTCCGGGAACTGGCGCTTTACGGACTCAAGGGCTATGCAGCCTACGGCCACCATGCCGCCGTTCTGGGCTACCGTGATGCAGATTCCGACATCGCTTTCCTGAACTTCCTGGCAAAGTCCATTGATACGAGCCTCACCGTCCAGGACTGGGTCGGCGTCAATATGGAGATCGGACAGAAAAACCTTCGGGTCATGGAACTCCTCGATGCAGCCAACACCGGATCCTACGGCGATCCTGTGCCCACCAAAGTCAACATCAACAAGGTCAAGGGACCTTTCATCGTCATTTCCGGCCATGATCTCAGAGATCTGAAAATGCTTCTTGAGCAGACCGAAGGCAAGGGTGTGAACATCTATACCCATGGAGAAATGCTTCCGGCCCATGGGTACCCTGAACTCAAAAAGTTCAAGCATCTGGTCGGCAATTACGGCGGTGCCTGGCAGGATCAGCAGAAGGAGTTTGACAACCTTCCCGGTGCGATCCTCATGACCACCAACTGCATCCAGATCCCCAGAGCTTCCTACGAAGACCGCATGTTCACTTCAGGTGTCGTTCAGATGCCCAACTGCCTGCACATCCTGGCGGATGAAAACGGCCACAAGGACTTCTCGGCAGTCATCGAGAAAGCCCTGTCCCTGCCTGGCTTCCCCGAAGATGAGAAGCCAAGGGAGATCCTGGTTGGATTCGGCCACAAAGCAACACTGTCCCACGCCGGCGAGATCGTCGAAGCCGTCAAGGCCGGTTTGATCCGGCACTTCTTCCTCATCGGCGGATGCGATGGCGCCAAGTCGGGACGGAACTACTATACAGACTTTGCCACTTCAGCGCCGGAAGACACCATCATCCTGACACTGGCCTGCGGCAAATACCGCTTCAACAAGCTGGAATTCGGAACGGTGGCCGGACTCCCCCGGCTGCTGGACTGCGGACAGTGCAACGATGCCTACTCCGCCATCAAGATCGCCGGCGCACTGGCTGAAGCCTTTGAATGCGGCATCAACGATCTGCCGCTGTCCATGATCCTGTCATGGTATGAACAGAAAGCCGTCGTCATCCTTCTGACGCTCCTGTCCCTGGGCGTCAAGGACATCAAGCTCGGACCCTCCCTGCCGGCTTTCCTTTCACCCAATGTGATCAACGTACTGGTTGAAAACTTCAACATCGCTCCCATCAGCAATGTGGAAGCCGACATGAAGGAGATCCTCGGGTAGGAAGATTCAGCGGGTCAGGACAGAAAACGCCGGGATCCGGATCTGAAGGGTCTGGAACTTTTGGCAGATAGAAAACCAGACGGAGACAGCCCTTGCGGCCGTCTCCGTTTTTGTGAGCCGCAAACCTGTGGTATGATATTAAAATGTAAAAATTGAGACGCCAGATCAATCACAATGAGCGATCAGAAATTATTTCAGCCGCTGGCTGACCTGAGGGAGGAGATCCATATGAGAATGCGCCATAAACCCTGGGCACTGCCCGAAATGAAACAGGACCCGAAGTTCTTTCTGGAACCGTTTGACATGAAAGGAAAGTGGCGGGAACACTTTGACAACGATGCGCCCATCGAGCTGGAGATCGGCTGCGGGAAAGGGGAGTTCATCCGGGAACTGGCCCGCCGTCACCCGGAGCGAAATTACATCGCACTGGATCTGAAAAATGAAGTCCTGGTTTATGCGCTTCGCAAAATCAATGAGGAGCACCTGAAAAACATCCGGGTGATCTCCATGAAAGCAGAGGATCTGGACCGTGTCTTCGAGGAAGGCGAGATCCACCGGATCTACATCAATTTCGCCAATCCCTGGCCCAAAGCCAATCACAATAAACGGCGGCTGACCCATCCCAGGTTTCTCGCCCTGTATCGGCTGTTCACCCGGCCGGACAGCATCGTTGAATTCAAAACCGATGATGAGGAGCTGTATACAGCTTCTCTGGCGTACTTTCCCGAGGCAGGCTATGAAATACTCTTTCATACCGATGATCTGCCGGCGGATCACCCGGACAACATCCAGACCGAATATGAAGCCAAATTCAGAAGCTTTGGCATGCCCATCTACCGCATCGATGCGATCAGACGTCCCGTCACACAGGAGCAGCTGGCCCATCTGTTGGAATGGAAACGGAAAGCTCAGGTGAAAACCGGACGGCCTACCTGGTCCTCCTTTCAGCCCGTAATTTCCGAACAGCCGGTACCTTCCGATCAGCCGGTACCTTTTGACACCCCGGCGGAAGACCGGTGATCATAAAATGACCATGCCGCCTGGCGGCGGGAGGGGATGGTCAGCAAAAAGAAGACTGTGCAGCGATGCGCGGTCTTCTTTGGAAAGATCACCGGATCGGGCAGGCAGCGGACATAGCTCATCAGCATTCATTGTAGAGCAGGGACCGGTTGTTTTTTTCTGAAAATGCCGGGCGGGTTGGGCCTTAGGAATGATCAGTACCTGTTTTTCAAAATATTTATATTGATAATCAATAAAAAATATGATAATCTGAGTGCAGTCAGATTCGGAAGGAGAACAGGGATGAAAGGGATAAGAAAGATCGGATTGCTCACGGCGCTGTCCGTGTGCGTGGGGTTGTGTTTTTTCGGGTATTTTCTGATTTGGGATCTGGCGGCAGTCTTCGCTGCCCAGGATCCGGAGCTCGCGTTCATGCGCTGGCCGATCCTAACCGGTTGTTTCGTCATGCTGACAGGCGCAGTGGCAGCTCTGATCCTGGGCATCCGGGCCGCAGCCAGGCGTGAGGCGGAAATCTTTTCCAGGTCCACGGTCAAACGTCTGAGCTGGATGGGGAAGAGCCTTGGGGTCTCCACGGCAGCCATCACTGGTGTCCTGATCTATTCCTGGGTCCAGCTGGGTTCCCAGGTCGGTTTGGTGGGTGTCTATCTGCTGATATTTGTGCTGCTGTTCTTCACGGCTTCCAGTGTGATGTTTTTCATCCGGGATCTGTTCAGCCGCGCGGTTGAGTTCCATGAAGAAAATCAGCTGACGGTGTGATATGGGGATCATTGTCAATCTGGATGTGATGCTGGCCAGACGAAAAATGCAGCTGAATGAACTCAGTGAACGGGTCGGGGTCACCCAGAGCAATCTCTCGATCCTGAAAACCGGCAAAGCCAAAGCCATCCGCTTTTCGACGCTGGAAGCCATCTGCCGGGTCCTGGACTGCCAGCCCGGAGATATTCTGGCATATCGTGAGGAACCGTGATGCAAGTGGTTCACTCAATTAAAAAAACCGCCGCGGCTCAGGATGAGCCTTGGCGGTTTTTTTTAATATGTTCAGTTTCAGAGCCGGTTTAGGCGAAGTACTTTTTGGCTTCTTCCATGATTTTATCGTAATCGGGCTCCGTGCCGACTTCCGGAACGTATTCAGCATACTGGCAGACGCCCTTTTCATCGAAAATAAATGCGGCTCGGGCCAGGATCTTGAATTCATTGATGAGTGTTCCGGTGGCTTCGCCAATGTCATGGTGTTTGTAATCTGAAAGCATGGTGATGTAGTCACCGGCATTGGCCTTGGTCCAGCGGTCCAGGGCGAAGGGAAGATCACAGGAGATGCCGTAGACATTGTAATTCAGGTTTTCCAGGCGGTCATTGAATGTCAGAAGTTCCAATGAACATACGCTGGTATCGACAGAAGGGATGGTCAGGAGGATGGCCGGCAGCTTGACGTCCTTGGATGAGAAATTGCCAAGCTCCATGGTGGTCAGGTTAAATTCCGGGAGTGCGTCGCCGACTTTCAATTCTGATCCGATCAAAGTGACTTCTTTTCCGCCAAATGTGATTTTCATATAATTTTCTCCTTATTTGTTTGATCGAGTGGTGTGGTGCATCTGATCATTGAGGTTCCCGGATGATTCACCCGGATGATTCACCCGGATGGTTCGACTGGCTGCTTCGCCTGGCTGATTCGTCTGGCTGGTCGGTGGGGATCGCGTCAGTTCTGAACCGAGGGGATGCTGCGGATCACAGCTGAATGATGAACTTGTCCACCATGGTCAGCGGCTTCCACGAAAGTTTCGCTTTGCGCAGGCCTTCGATGCCAAGATCCTGTTCGCGGTTGACCCGTTCGGCATCGGGGTGATTTACTTTCTGATTCTCTGAATTAACGAAAGAAAACATCCCGTTGATGCTGTCGTTGGCTTTTTCCACGTGGACCAGAACGCCGTTTTCCGGCATATCTTCACTGATGGTGAACGCCTGGCAGATCCCGTCCACGAAGACGGTGATCCCTTTGACCGGGAGCACGTCCATGTGCTCAAAGGTCAGTTTGATCCCTTCCAGTTCGCCGAGGGTATACTCTGACTCTTTTCCCTCCAGCCATCGGCTCGCCATGGCCAGGGCGGCTTTGGTATTGCCTGCCAGGGGACGGACCTCGTAATTCTGGTTTTTGATGAAATGGTTGTAATGATTGCGTTTGCTGTGCATTTTCTTCCCGGACAGGGTCCTGAGTTTTTCGGCTGAATACACATACTCTGAGTTATCACGGTCTTCCTCGGCGCGGAAAGGGATCTGATGGCGTTCCAGCTGATCCAGCAGCCACTGTTCCGCATCGATGATCTGAAACGGGAAACTGTGATCATCAGAAAATCGCTTCATTTCACCAATGGCTGTGATGATGTCTTCATCCTTTCTGGTGAGAGGAGGCAGGAAGCCGAAAATGGGAGGCATGGTCCGTCTGAAATATACGATGTTCCCCTGATCGCAGATCTCAATACCCAGGGCGTCCTTCCACATGTATAGTGCAGTAAAATTCTGTACAGAGGAAATGGGATTGCCCAGATGTCTGTATTGATCAAAGATGGCCTGATGCTTCAGGTCCAATTTTTCAAATTCCAATGTATCACTCCTCTGATTATCATTATATTCTGTATCGCCCGGAACAATTCCGAACCGAGATTTTTTTACAATTTGGTTATTATTCATTTACTTATTCAAGCCAATGAGGGATCTTCGGTCAGATCCCTCACTGCATGGTTTATGGGGGTTGGAGTCCGTCATCCCCGGTCCCGGTGAAAGGGCAAGGTCATTCCTGACCGGGTGCGCTGAGGGATGAGGCTGCCACGAGTTCCAGATCGCGTCGGAAAACCTGTTTGAATCGGGGAATGATTTTTTCCGCCTCAATGAGTTCTGTGGTGATATCTTCATGGGATCGGGGCATCACCCGGATTTTTTCGTCGCTGACTTCCACCTCGAGATCATAGATATACCCATTCAGATTCTTTTCGAAGGCTTCCGCCAGGGCAATGAGCAGCCCCAATCGCTCAGCAGTGACGATGTCCATCCGATTGATCAGCTGACTGTAGGCAGCCAGCGACAGATCGTTCTGGTTCCGGCGGTGGAAGCTGGCAGCCAGAGCGGCCATGAGGATCTCCCGGTGATTGAGCCCGTTGATGTCAGAATTGAGGATGAGGTAGAAACTGTGCTGTTCATGATCATAGTAGCGGACCGACATGCCGATGTCATGGAGCAGCGCGGCGCACTTGAGCACATCGTACCAGTCGGGTGAAAACTGTTTTTCATCCTCCAGGGCGTGAAACAGTTTCGAGGAGAGTTTCAGGATATGCTCTGCGTGGCGCACGTCCATATCATGGCGGGCCAGGATCGAATAAATCGAAGCATCCAGTTTATCCGGATAGTAGTCATAATGGGACCGGATATGATCAAAGAGAATGCCTTCCCGAAGACCGCTGCCCGAGATCCTCAGCTCGGTGAGATGGGTCTGCTGGCAAAGGGATTTGACAATGGCCACAGCCCCCAGGATCACATCGGCGCGATCCATTTCAAGGCCGGGAAGTTTCGCCCGGGCACTGGCCGTCTTCGTCATCAGCTGATTGTAGAGATTATTGATATCCAGATCCAGCAGCGTATAATTGTGCGTCAGGGTCAGGGGATAATGCCTGCGGTTCCGGTCGATCCGACCGATGGTCCGGGCGGAACCGCCCACCAGGATCATGGTGGCGAACTGGTTCTTTTGGATCCAGGGGATGGCGGCAAAGGCTTCTGCCAGGTGATGGGTCATGGCTGTATGACTGGCGGGCGTCACGATCCCGCCAAGATCATACTGCTCGGTCAGGGTCAGGGTCCCGATGGGCAACGATGTACTCTGGACGATTTCATTGTCGCGGATCCAAACCAGTTCCGTGGAGGAACCGCCCAGGTCCACCATCAGACTGTTGCGGACCTCCATGGATCCGGTGACGCCGCGAAAGTCCAGAAAGGATTCCTCGTACTCATCCAGGACAATGGGGACAAAACCGGTTTGAGACTGAATGCGCCGGAGAAAGTCCTCCCGATTGGAAGCGCGTCGGACAGGGTCCGTGGCGACGACGATGATCCGGTCGACCAGAATGCTTTGGGCGAAATTTTTAAACTTTTTCAGCGTCTCCAGGGCCGCAAGGATCCTGTCCTCAGCGATGTCCGGAAGGTGCCCGTCCTGACCGAGGCGAACATTCTCCTTTAATTCCTCGATGATCCGGTAAAAGCCTCTGCCGTAGAGTTCCCAGACGACCAGACGGACCGTATTGGATCCGATATCAATGATTCCGAGCCTCATAATGTGATGCTCCTTTTCTTGTATTGGGGTTGGTTTCAAAATATAATTATAACAGGAATGATGTTAATTTTCTATCAGCTTCGGTTTGGGCCTGGTTCCGATCAGAAGCTGAAATCAAAGGAGGAGCTTATGATGGATGATCAGACAACCGTGGCTCAGCTCAAGGTCTGGGCCGATCAGTTCGTGGAGGCGCGAAACTGGCAGAACTACCATACCCCGAAGAATCTGGCCATGTCCGTGGCCATTGAAGCTGCTGAACTGATGGAGATTTTTCAGTGGAAAACGCCGGAAGAATCCCTGCAGATCACCTCAGATCCATCCGTTCGGGAACATCTGGGCGAGGAGATCTCCGATGTTCTGGCCTATCTCCTGAACCTGGCCAGCACGCTGGACATCGACCTGTCCACTGTTTTTCAGGATAAGATGGAAAAAAACGCCCGGAAATACCCCGTGGGTGAGGAGACGTTTTTTTAAGAGGAACCCGGAGCGCGTCACAGGCGCGTCCCGGTGCGGCTCAGTGCTGCGGTGCGCCCGGCGCTGCCGGTGCTGGGAAATCCGTTGAAGGATGGGTCAGTTTCAAGTATAATACAATGTAGCACAAATCCGGTCACGATCGTTGGATCGGACAAAGATGGCAGATTCCCTTCAGTCCGGAGGGTTTCATTTTTGACGATGATAGGATCGTCCAGTGAAGGAGTATTGGTAAATGGACTATAAATTGATGATGGCACAAAAAATAGCGGACGCATCGGGGTTGGACGTGGAGAAGATCTATCAGCTGATGGAGACTCCCCCCAAGGCTGAAATGGGGGATTTTGCATTCCCATGCTATACACTGGCCAAGGAGCTGCGCAAGGCACCGCCGCTCATTGCAAAGGAACTGGCCGAAAAGATCGAACCCACAGGGATCGAACGGGCACAGGCCCTGGGACCCTATCTGAATTTCTTTCTGGACAAAGGACAGTTTGTTGGTGCTGTGGTGGAAAAAATTTTGGATCAGGGCGAACAGTACGGCAATGAAAACAGCGGTCAGGGAAAAAAGATCCTGGTGGAGTATTCCTCGCCCAACATTGCCAAGCCCTTCAATGTGGCCCTGATGTACACCACCTGCCTAGGCAGCGCGCTGTACAAAATGTACCAGTCGGAAGGCTATGACACCGTCGGCATCAATCACCTGGGTGATTACGGGACCCAGTTCGGCAAACTGATCTACGCCTACCGCATGTGGGGCGATGAAAAGGCGCTGGAGGCGGATCCCATCGGCGAACTTTTGCGGATCTATGTCAAATTCCACGATGAGGCGGAAAAAGATCCTTCTTTGGATGAAGAGGGCAGACGTCATTTCAAAAACCTGGAAGCCGGGGCCGAGTACGAGACCGGACTCTGGAATCGCTTCAAGGAACTGTCTTTGAAGGATTTTCAGAAGGTCTATGATATTCTCGACATCCAGTTTGATTCTCTGAAAGGGGAAGCATTCTATTCCGACCACATGCCCCGCGTCATCGAGCAGATCCGTGCCAAAGGCCTGCTCACCGAATCACAGGGCGCACAGGTCGTCATGCTCGATGAATACAACATGCCGCCGGCCATTATCCTCAAAAGCGACGGATCGACCATCTACTGCACCCGTGATGTCACGGCGGCCATTTACCGCAAGGAGACCTATGACTTTGACAAATGCCTCTACGTCGTGGGGTCTCCTCAGTCGCTGCATTTCAGGCAGGTGTTCAAGGTCGTTGAACTCATGGGCAATGAATGGGCGAAAGACCTTGTCCATGTTGGGTTCGGTCTGGTGAAATTCCAGGGCATGAAGTTCTCCACCCGGGAAGGCAAAGTCTTTTATCTGACGGATCTTCTCACTGAAGCCATCAGCAGAGCCCGGGCCATCATCGAGGAAAAGAATCCGGATCTGGAAAATAAGGAAGAAGTTGCCCAGAAGATCGGCATCGGCGGGGTCAAATTCATCTACCTTAAAAATTCACGGGAAAAGGAGATCATGTTCGATCTCGACGAGGTCCTCAACTTTGACGGGGAGACGGCGCCCTACGTTCAGTATACCTACGCCCGCGGCCGCAGTATCCTGCGCAAGAATCCATCCACCGGGCACGGGGATCTGACCGCCCTGCGTGAGAAAGAGGAATTCGAACTGGCAAAGGTCCTGGAACATTTCAACCAGGTGAAGCGGGAAGCCCTGGACAAATACGAACCCAGCGTCTTCACCCGTTACATCCTGGATGTCGCCAAAAGCTTCAATAAGTTTTACAACAACATCAACATTTCCAACTCGGAACCTTCTCTGCGCAATGCCAGACTTCAGCTGGTGGAAGCCACCTGTCAGGTGATCAGAAACGGACTGGGTCTTTTGGGGATCGAAGTTGTGGAGCGGATGTGATCATGGAACGAAAAGTTATTTCCGGCGGTCTGTATCGCCACTACAAGAATAAATGGTATTTCGTCATTGGCCAGGCAGCGCACACAGAGACCGGTGAGGTCTATGTGACCTACTTTCCGCTGTATCTGCCCGAACCATCTCTTTTTGTCCGGCCCAGGGACATGTTCCTGGAAGCCATTGATCCGGCAAAAGCCAATGGCCTGCAGACCTGGCGGTTTCTGGAGAGTGATGCGGCGCAGATCCCCCTGCATGAAAAAGTGGAACTGCTCAGTCAGGCTCAGGCGCTGCTGCGCATGATGGGCCTGTCCATCGTGGCGGAGTAAGGCGGCGAGTTTCCAGATCCATCAGACGAAGAAAGAGCATGTCAGGGTTCGGGCGAACCTGGACATGCTCTTTCTGGCTGATCTGAAGTTTGACGGGACCCCAAAAACGGGTCCTATTTCTTTCCAGACCTGGATTCTTTTGAATTTCTGGCGATAAACGCAATGTCTCCGCAGCCCCCACCCAGTTCACGGCTGGGGCATTTGGCCGCGCAGGAATCGCACTTGCCTTCTTTTTTTGACCGGATGGATCCGATGAACAGCCAGACGGCCAGGCCCAGGAGCGCCAGGGCGGTGATGATCTCAAATGTTTGCATGGGTTGCCTCCTAAAGGAACAGACTGCCGATCTGATAGATGAGGAACGACGCGATCCAGGCCAGTGCCAGCTGATACCCCACGGATAACAGCATCATTTTTGTTCCAAACTCTTTCCTGAAGGTTGCGATGACGGCAACACAGGGCGTATAGAGCAGAACAAAGACCATGAACGCGTAGGCCGACAAGGGGGAGAAGACGGCCGGCAGGATCTGGCCGAGATCCCCCTGATACACGATCTGCATCGTGGAGATGACGACTTCCTTGGCCATGAGCCCGGCGATGAGGGCCACGGAGGCCTCCCAGGTGCCAAAGCCCAGCGGGGCCAGCAGAGGAGCGATCAGAGCGCCCAGGGAAGCCAGCAGGCTGTCTGTGATATCCACCATGCCGGTGAGGTTGAAGTTGGACAGAAACCAGACGATGATGGAGAGGGAAAAAATGATGGTGGTGGCTTTTTTGATGAAGCCCTTACCTTTATCCCAGGTGCTGCGCCAGATCGATCTTAAACGGGGCATCTGATAATCGGGCAGTTCAATGAGCAGCGGCTCTTCCTCTTTTTTGAACAGAGTATTTTTGAAGATCAGTCCCATGGCGAAAGCGATGATGATGCCGAGCAGATACAGACTCATGACCACCAGTTCCTGATGCTGCGCAAAAAAAAGACTGCTGAACAGCATGTAGACGGGAAGTCTGGCATTGCAGGACATCAGCGGCGCCAAAAGGGCCGCCAGTTTCCGGTCTTTTTCTGATTCCAGTGCCCGTGCACTCATGATGGCCGGAACCGAACAGCCGAAACCGATGATCATCGGGATGAAGGCTTTTCCGGAGAGCCCGACGCGGCGCATGAGGCGGTCCATGATCAGAGCCGCTCTCGCCATGTAGCCTGATTCTTCAAGAATCGAAATGCCGAAGAACAGCGTCATGATGATGGGCAGGAAGACCAGAACGGATCCGACCCCGCCGATGACGCCATCGACGATGAGACTGCGAAACCACTCGGAGGATCGAGTCAGGAAATTATCGGCAAAGGTGGCCAGTGGTGCCAGGAGGTATTCGTCGAAGGCACCGGCAAGGGGATCGCCCACCCAGGAAAAGGTCAGTTTGAAAACCAGGAACAGCAGGAGCAGAAAAATCGGATAGGCAGCCCATGGATTCAGGACGATGCGGTCGATGGTTTCAGAAACTGAGGCGCCCTTCGTTTCATGGGACTGCGAATGGGCCACGATGGCATCGATATGGGCATAGGTAGCTTCTTCCGTAGCTAAAGCCCGCAAGCGGGTGGTGATCTTCCCGTCGTGGGCTTTGATCTGGCGGATGAGTTCATCGATGCCGATGCCCTTGGCAGCGACGATGGGCACCACCGGGAGGCCGATGTTTCGGCTCAGTTTTTCCGGATCGATGGTGATCCCTTTGGCATGAGCCATGTCCAGCATATTCAGCGCAATGATCATGGGAATGCCGAACTGGGCAGCCTGACTGGTGAGGTAGAGATTTCTCGAGAGATTGGATGCATCAACGATATTGACGATGAGATCCGGTTTTTCTTCGATTAAAAAATTTTTGGATACCTTCTCTTCATTGGAGTAAGTATCCATGGCGTATATTCCGGGAAGGTCAACGACTTTGATGTCATCGAGCCAGCCTTCTTTTTTTTCGACGGTGACACCGGCCCAGTTGCCAACATATTGATTGCTGCCGGTGAGATCATTGAATAAAGTGGTTTTGCCCACGTTGGGGTTGCCTAATAATGCGATGATCATGGTGATTAATACTCCACAAAGATGGAGGAAGCGTCTTTTTTACGGATGGCCAGACTGAACCCGCGGAACTGGACCACCAGGGGGTCCCCCAGGGGCGCTTTGCGAAGCAGGGCCAGTGTCGTTCCGGGAAGGCAGCCCAGGGCTGACAGTCGTTTGGTCAGACGGGCATCCCCTTCAACTTTGACGATTTTAGCGGATTGTCCGATCTGAAGCCGATTTATGTTAACCATAGTGGTGTCTCTCCTTATTGTTTAACCTGTATTGAAAATCATTATCATTAACTTCAAGTTCATTATATCTTTACACTCTTTTCATGTCAATACAAATGACGACTTGTTAAAAACATAACCTGATGGACGAAAGCGCGGTTGATGAAACTGCCCGCCGGTGCAGGGCAGTCCAGGGCCAGTCCGGGGAAAGTATCTTCAAATTGCGCAGCATGGGCAGAAAAACCAGCTGGGGAATACTGACCATCGTCACACAGTCAGTTTTTTCGTTTTGAAAGGGGCCGTGGCGATCAGGCCGCGCGCAGCGGAGAGGGTCCATTTATAATTTTCTATGATTTCCAGGACAAATGATGTAGATTTTAAGAAAGACCTTTGATCCCGCGATCGAAGACACGCCTGCCGACGTCAATCCAACCCAGGGGACGTTGTGCAAATAAAGTGATGATAAAGAAGGTACATCAATGGAAAAATTACGTCAGTTCATCGGCATGCGGACGGTAAAGACCGCCGGAGCCGCCGGAGCCGCCATTTTCATCTCCAATCTGCTGGGGCTGAGCTATGCGGCCAATTCCGGCATCATTGCCATCCTCAGCGTCCAGAGTACGAAAAAAAAATCCAATGATCTGGCCAAACAGAGACTGTTTGCAACCCTGCTGGCCCTGGGCATCGGATCCCTGGTATTTCTGCTGCTGGGCTTTACCCCGCTGGCTTTTTCAGTCTATCTTGTGTTTTTTATTCCGATCTCGATGAAACTGGGCTTTAATGAGGCCATCGTGCCCTGCTCGGTGCTGGTGTCCCACCTGCTGGCGATCCGATCCGTGGCGCCAAACTGGCTGGTCAATGAATTCATGCAAATGGTCATCGGCGCCGGAATGGGCCTCCTGGTCAACATCCACATTCCCAGCCTGCAGGCTCAGCTGGAGGATGATATTCGGCGGATCGAGGAAAAGATGCAGGAGATCCTCCGTGACATGGCGCGCTGCCTGGGCCATGAGATCGCCTGTCATCACAAAAGTCTGTTTCTGGAACTGGAATCCCTGCTTAAAGCAGGCCGGGACCGGGTCCTGCAGGAATCGAACAACTATCCCGGTGAGAAAGTCAATTACTATATCCGCTATATGGATATGCGCAACAGTCAGTTCGAAGTGCTGAAGCATCTGGGACGCTACGTGGATCGGGTGCAACTGATCAATGAGCAGGCCCATCTGGCCGCCGCACTGACAGAGAATGTGGCGGATGAAGTCAGCAACCTGAATCCGAAGGAAGGTTCCTTTGAACAATTGAAGGAATATCAGAGTCTGTTCAAGTCCATGGCGCTGCCGAAAACCAGACAGGAATTTGAAAGCAGTGCTTCGATCCATGAATTCATCAGTGACCTGGAACTGCTCATTGACCTGAAGCGGAATTT
>CAYYVR010000002.1:20107-48695 GCA_964475185.1 uncultured Clostridium sp.
CTGAAAACTTTTTTAAGACAGATGCGGAAAAAGCCGTTAGAATGGAAAGTAACAACGGGATGAGGCGGCAATCACATCGGAAACCTCATGCCGCATTGCATGGAAGATCACATGGAAGATCATAAGGACCATCGCGATCCATCAGCGCAGACAATCCATCAACCAAGACAACCCATCAGCGCAGCCGATCCACGGCATTCAGGGAATCAGCGAATCGGCGAAAGCACGAAAGAACGAAAGAAAGGGAACACAATGAAAAAAACAGCAGCATTTTTTGACATTGACGGGACATTATATCGAGAAGGCTTCATTGCGGATCTCTTTAAAATGCTGGTCAAATGTGAGATCATCACCTATGAACAGTGGTATGACGAAGTCCGGCCCGAATTCATCAACTGGGACCGCCGTCTGGGAACCTATGATACGTATCTTCTGAAAATGTCCGCGATGTATACCCAAGCCATCATGGGCCATCACCGGTCCCTGGTCCAGCACATCGTCAAACGGGTCATCGAAGATAAAGCCATGCGGACCTATGTCTATACCCGCAACCGGATCCAGTGGCACAAGGATCAGGGGCATCTGTGCATCACCGTTTCCGGAAGCCCTTACGAACTGGTGGGCGCCATGGCTAAATTTTATGACTTTGATGATTTCCGGGGATCGAAGTATATGGTGGACCGTCATCACCGCTATACGGGGGAGATCATTCCCATGTGGACCGCCCAAAGCAAAGAAGCGGCGCTTCTGGAACTGGCGAAAGCCCATGACATCGACCTCGCCAAGTCCTGGTCCTACGGTGACACTGCGGCAGACATCTCCATGTTCCAGCTGACGGGCAATCCCAATCTGATCAATCCGACGCGGGAACTCATTGATCTGATGCGGCAGGATCCGGAGCTTCTGGACCGGACGACCTGCATCGTGGAACGCAAAGATGTGATTTACCGAATGAATCTTAATCAGGTGGAGCTGGTCGATGATCGAACTGATAACTCGCTATGATCTGATCCGGCTGGAGCGGGACCATGGATTCACCTTTGACGGACCCCGGAGGCTGGATGAATCGATCTTTCTGGACATGGAACATTACATCTACCGAAAACCGGTGGCGCTGGGCATCTTCGGCGCAGCCGTCCGGGAAGGGTCCGAGCTGGTATGCACGCAATACTTCCTGGAGAATAAACAGGATCTGAAGGAGCTGGTCAGAGCCAGCCATCTTTACCTGGAAGACAAGATGAGGGCGGGGTACAGACAGCTGGTGGCCTTTGCGGCCCGAAATGATCTGATGGTGCTCCATGCCATGTTTCAGAAATTCAGGATCCAGACGGATCTGCGTTCGCAGTTCGATGTCCTTGATCTGCAGAGTGAATTCAAACGGGACCACTCCGCAATGATCGGTCTGACCGCACTGGAAGAATTTGCCGGGATCCGCCGTGAGGGACCCTCCATATCGGGTTCCACCATAGCCAAAACCTTTGCCAGCATCATGGCGGACCCTGATTACATCCACCGGATGCCCAGGGAAAAAATGATCCGTCTTTTGGATTACAACCGAATGGATGTGGTGAATCTCTTCTTTATCATGGCCAACTGGGATCGGATCTCCGCTGAGGACGTGGAGACCTTTATGACGGCCAGGGCAGTAGAACAGCAGCGTAAACGCGAAACGGGATCCCGGGGGGATGGATCAGGCGGCGAGAGCAGCCCGGCGGAAAAGTCGCCGGATGGAAAGTAAGGAGTTCAGGGAATAAAATAGTGAAGAAAAGATCAGCGTGCGGTAGACACTCTGATCTTTCTTTTTGCCTGATCCGGGTGCCGGGGCGGGCCGCCGGCGGCAGGAGGAGTCCCGGTTCACCAGGATTTCATGTAATTTTAATATATTTTCCGGCGGAAAAGGGTTTACATGAAATGACTCTGGTGATATCCTATTTATGGACCGATTAGCACTCGAATTCAATGAGTGCTAACAAGCAAAAAGGAGGTGAGCAGGTTGAATGAAGATGGAATGAACGAACGTAAACTGGAGATCCTCAAAGCCATCATTGCAGATTATGTGACGACCGGAGAGCCGGTCGGGTCCAGAACACTGGCGAAAAAATATGATCTGGGCATCAGTCCTGCCACGATCCGAAATGAAATGTCGGACCTGGAAGAAATGGGGTTTCTAGAACAGCCTCACACATCCGCCGGTCGGGTGCCATCATCCAAGGGCTATCGGGTCTACGTCGATCAGCTCATGGAAAGGGGACAGGCCACTTCCGAAGAAGTCGCCATCATTGAAAAACAGATCCTTTCCATGGCGTCCTACCAGATCGACAAGATCATCCGGCAGACCACGCAGATGCTGTCACAGCTGACCAATCTTGCCATCATTACCAAAAAGCCCACGGCACGGTTTGCACTGATCCGAACGATCCAGCTGGTTTCTCTGGGATCCAATCACATCATGGTGGTCCTGGTCCTTGAAAACAACCAGGTCAGGAATACGATCCTGGACACCCACAGCGCACCGAAAGCGGAAGAACTGCTCATGCTTTCCAATCTCCTGACGATGAAGCTGGCCGGACTGTCTGCCTCAGAGATCGACATCGCCATCATGGATTCCATCCGGCGCGATCTTTCAGGATATTCGGAACTGTTCGCTTCTGTCATGGCCGCCGTTCACGACGCCCTGTTCGATGAAGGCAACGGCTATTTTGTGGAAGGCAAGAACAATATTCTGGATTATCCGGAATTCAGCGATATCCAGAAAGCCCGGGAGATCCTGGAAGTTCTTGAAAATCCAGATGAGCTCATGGTCAACGTGGAAGCCTGCGAAGACTGTGAAGATGAATTCCGGATCGTCATCGGCGAAGAAACGAATTTACCCGAAACAAAGGATTGGTCCATTATTTCGGCTAAATATAAATTAAACGGTCAGGATGTGGGAACCATCAACCTGTTGGGACCCAAGCGGCTGGATTATTCCAAAATGTCGACGATCTTGAAGAGCGTCGTGGAGGAATTGAACCGCAAATTAAAGAATACAGCGGAGGGAACAGATGATGGATAAAAAAGAAACTGAAGATCTGATAAAAGAAACAACGGAAGGTCAGACAGATCAGCCAGCGGCTGATACCCGGGCCTCCGATGCAGCCGGGCAGGCTGCAGCGGAAACCCCTGGTGATGAGCCGGTAAAAGATCAGCCTGAACAGGAGCCGGCCGCTGCAGGATCGCAGCCAACTGACGCTGCATCTGACCACGAAGAGGATGAAATGATATTTGCCCGTAAGAAAATCAAAAATCTCGAGATGGATAACAAAAAGCTCGGCAACGAACTGGAAGCTCTGAAAGAACGGCTGCTGCGCCTGTCTGCTGAGTATGAAAACTTTCGCAAGCGGACCATCAAAGAAAAAGAAGAACTGGCCGCCAACTGCACAGCCAGTCTGCTCAAGGATATCCTTCCCGTCATCGACAATCTGGAGCGGGCGCTGGTCACAGAGACCGATGATCTGCCAGGCCTGAAAGAGGGTGTCCAGATGACACTGGATCACTTTGTCCAGGTCATGAAAAAAGTCGGCGTGGAGGAGATCCCCACCGATCAGTCCTTCGATCCCAATTATCATGAAGCCGTGATGCACGAGATCGATGCAGACAAGGGAGCCAAGGAGATTTCTGAAGTTTTCCTGAGAGGCTATAAAATCGGAGATAAAGTCATCCGCCACACTGTGGTCAAGGTCGTCAATTAAGGCTGATCCGATGGATGATCGGCCGGATCAGAACAGATTAGAATTGATCAGAACACATCAGAATAGATCAGAACACATCAGAACAGTTCTGAACAGATCAGATAAATCAGAATTTTTAGCAGCAGATCAGAACGGAACAGCATTTAAGAACAGATTAGGAACCTCTCATGCCGGGTGAACAGATCAGGCATGGCACCAATGGAACAGAAGCATCATCAGATCAGTAAATTACATTCATGTTAAAGAACTACAATAAATTATCATTCAATTTTGATTGAATCAGGAGGAAAATTATGGCAAAAGTAATCGGAATAGACCTTGGAACAACGAACTCGGTTGTCGCAGTCATGGAGGGCGGAAACGCTGTCGTCATCCCCAATGCAGAGGGAGCCAGAACGACCCCTTCCGTCGTATCCTTTCAGCCCAACGGCGATCTTTTAGTCGGAGCCACTGCCAAGCGGCAGGCCATCACCAATACCGAACACACCATCGCATCCATCAAGCGCCAGATGGGCACTGACTTCAGTGTCGATGTCAATGGCAAGAAATACACCGCCCCGGAGATCTCGGCAATGGTCCTTCAGAAAATGAAGCGCGATGCGGAAGCCTATCTGGGAGAAACGGTGACACAGGCAGTCATCACCGTACCGGCATACTTCAACGACAGTCAGCGCCAGGCCACCAAAGACGCCGGGAAGATTGCCGGACTGGAAGTCCTGCGGATCGTTAATGAGCCCACGGCTGCGTCACTGGCCTATGGCATCGACAAGCTCGATGATGCACATAAGATCCTCGTTTACGACCTGGGCGGCGGAACCTTCGACGTATCCATCCTGGATCTGGGAGACGGCGTGTTCGAAGTGCTTTCCACCAACGGAAACACCAAACTGGGCGGAGATGATTTTGACCAGCGCATCGTCAAATGGATCGCCGAAGAATTCAAAAAGTCCAACGGCATCGATCTGACCAACGATAAAATGTCCATGCAGAGATTAAAGGACGCAGCGGAAGCGGCTAAGATCGAACTCTCCTCTGCCACAACAGCTCAGATCAACCTGCCCTTCATCACCTCTGATGCCACGGGTCCAAAGCACATCAACATGTCCCTGTCCAGAGCAAAATTCAATGAGCTCACCGGTGATCTGGTCCAGGCGACGAGAGAACCCATGAAGAAAGCCATCGATGATGCCGGACTTAAGATCAGTGATATCGATAAAGTGATCCTGGTCGGCGGTTCCACAAGAATCCCGGCAGTCCAGGATATCGTCAAGGACTTCACCGGCAAGGAACCCACCAAGGGCGTCAATCCGGACGAAGTCGTGGCGCTGGGCGCAGCGATCCAGGCCGGGGTACTGACCGGAGAAGTCAAAGACATCGTACTCCTTGACGTCACCCCGCTGACCCTTGGGATCGAAACCATGGGCGGCATCGCCACCCCGATCATTGAACGCAACAGCACCATCCCGTCCAGGAAGAGCCAGATCTTCACCACAGCGGCCGATGGACAGACCTCCGTCGATGTCCACGTGGTTCAGGGTGAGCGGAAAATGGCACTGGACAACAAGACACTGGGACGGTTCACACTGTCAGGCATTGCTCCGGCCCCCAGAGGCATCCCGCAGATCGAAGTTTCCTTCGACATCGATGCCAACGGGATCGTCAAGGTAACCGCTGTTGACAAGGCCACCGGCAAGGAAGCCAACATCACCATCACCGCTTCATCCAACATGTCTTCCGAAGAGATCGATAAGGCCGTACAGGAAGCTGAACGTTTCGCGGAAGAGGACAAGAAGAAGAAAGAGCGCGTGGAAACCAGGAACAACGCAGAACAGGCAGTCTATCAGACGGAAAAAGCCCTGAAGGACATCGAAGATAAAGTGGATGAGGCAGATAAGGCCAGAGTCAATGAAAAGATCGAAGCCCTGAAGGCCCTCACTGATTCCGAAGACCTGGAAGCCATCAAAAAGGCCCAGGATGACCTCACCACGACCTTCTACGAAATCTCCTCGAAAGTCTATCAGGCAAGTTCTCCCGAGGGCGGCGCTGAAGGCGGCGAAGGCCAGAGTGCAGAAGATGTGCAGAGTGAAGGCCCGGCCGGAGACAACGTGGTCGATGCTGATTTCGAGGTTGAAGAAGACAAGTAATTTCTGATACACTGTTTGAGTGTGAAAAACAGTTCGCCTCGCGGGGCAGGTCCTGCCAGGGACTGACGCGGGCGGCAGAGTATAGAGAAACAACAGATCTGTTTTGAGAACCAGGCCGCCTGGTTCTCAAAACCATGAAAGACGGGAGAAAATATGGCCAAAAAAGATTATTATGAGTCCCTTGGTCTGACCAAGGGTGCCACTGATGAAGAAATAAAACGTGCCTTCCGAAAGATGGCGATCAAATATCATCCGGACAGGAACCAGGGTGACAAGGCTGCCGAAGATAAGTTCAAGGAAATCAATGAAGCCTACCAGGTCCTGTCAGATCCTCAGAAGAAAGCTCAGTTTGACCAGTTCGGCACCACGGATTTCAATGGCGGCTTCGGCCAGGGCGGCGGTTATGCAGGCTATGATTTTGACGGTTTTGACGTCGGCGATATCTTCAGCCAGTTCTTCGGCGGATTTTCCGGTGGAGGCGGGCGTCAGCAGAACTCCAACGCCCCCCGGCGCGGAGAGAGCATTGAATATTATCTGGATCTGACCTTTGAAGAAGCTGTCTTCGGGGCCAAGAAAGAAATCAATTTGAACATCGAGGATACCTGTGAGACCTGTCACGGTTCCGGTGCCAAGGACGCCTCCAAGAAGCGGACCTGTCCCAAATGCAGCGGATCTGGCCGCATTCGGACGCAGCGTCAGACCATGTTCGGCAACATGATGACCGAAACCGTCTGTGATGTCTGTCACGGAGAAGGCGAAATCATCGAGGAAGCCTGCCCGACCTGCCGCGGCAAGGGGCGGGTGCGGACGCAGCGCAAGGTCACAGTCAACATCCCCAAGGGCGTTGACAACAACAATGTCATTCCGCTGCGCGGTCAGGGCAATGCCGGTTATAAAGGCGGCCCGGCCGGTGATGTGCACCTGGTCCTGCGGGTGAAACCCAGCAAGACCTTCGTGCGCAAAGGCACCAACATTTTTATTGACAAGCACATCGACATCGCCCAGGCAGCCCTTGGCATCGAGACCCGGGTACCCACGGTGGATGGAGAAGTCACCTACAAGATCCCGGCGGGGACTCAGTCCGGCACCGTGTTCCGGCTCAAGGGCAAGGGCGTGCCGGTGGTCAATTCCAAGTCGGATCAGCGCGGAGATCAGTTCGTCAATGTCATCGTGGACACGCCGCAGAAGCTGAATGAAGCCCAGAAGGAAGCGCTGAGCGCATACCTTGCGGCCTCAGGTCTTGTGACCAGTGAGAAAAAAGCCAATGGCAAAAAACGCAAGTTCGGCGTCCTGTAAAAAGTGCCCGGAATCGTTCCGGGCAGGACATAACGGCAGCAGACGACAATTTTAGTCTGTCCCGATCAAATACAAATCAAGGGTGAGTGAACCACAGCGGGGACCTCGCCCTTTTGTTCACCAAATGCGTCCCATTTGATAAAATAGTTGATGAGGATCCTGTGACTTTCCGATAAAACCGGGGGGGCCCTGTGGGGGAGACTCCAAAAGAACGGCATTTCCCCATGGCAATACCATCAGCCATGGAGAACACGAAAGTTGGGAAGAACACCAATGCTGAGAAGAGCACAAATGTTAAAAGAACGCGATCTGCTGTGTCATTTCTGCGATGGCGGAGAAAGGAAAATAAATGAACCTGTTCAAGAAAAAACCAAAGATACTCATCACCAATGATGACGGGATCGACGCGGCCGGACTGTGGCTCCTGGCGGAGGCAGCCACCCGGTATGGGGATGTCACCATCGTGGCCCCCAGCGAAGAGCAGAGTGCCATGAGTCACGGCATTACGACGCGCCGGAATCTGGAGATCCGGGATTATCAGTCTCCGAACCGAAAGATCCGCGCCTATCATGTTTCCGGCAAGCCGGCGGACTGCGTCATCGTGGCCCACGAGCGCCTGGGCCTGAAATTCGATTACGTCTTTTCCGGCATCAATCATGGAACCAATCTGGGCGTTGACATCAACTACTCGGGAACAGTGGGCGCAGCCAGCGAGGCGATCCTCTTCGGAGTCCCGGCAGCCGCCTTTTCATCGGCCCTGGGGGACGATGAGGTAACACGCAACGAACTTGCCGGTGTCCTGGACCTGTTGTTCCGCCGGCAGCTCTGGCAAAAGGAGACGGTCCTCAATGTCAATTTTCCCCGGAGCCGCAACGGCGAAGCCGAAGGAGTCCGGATGACGCGGCAGGCCCTGTCTCTGGAACGCCCCTTTGCTGAAGGAACGGATCTGGCCGCCTGGGATGATGGCTTCATTTCCATCACGCCCATCGGCATCGATCGCACCCGGTATGATCTCCTGAAACAATGGGAGGCGTCTGACAATGAACGGTGAATGGAATGAAGTAAGGGTCGTCATCCCGCTGGAGGCCATCGAGGCCGTGACTGGGATCCTCTACGATATGGATGTCAAGGGGATCTCTGTGGCGGATCCGACGGATCTTCTCTCCCGCGAGGCCGGTCCGCTGACCTGGGATTTTGCGGACATCAATCTGTTTCCTGAAGGCAGGGACGCAGCGGTGATCACTGCTTATTTCCCGGATACCGAAAACATCCGGAGAACGGTCGACCACATCGAGGCGAAAATCCAGGGGCTGAGTCAATTCGGGATCCGGGCCGATCCGCATCGGGTGGAATATAAGAAAGTCTTTGAAGAAGACTGGGCCACTTCCTGGAAAAAATATTATAAACCCGTACGGGTCGGCGACCATCTCGTCATCAAACCGACCTGGGAAGATTATGAGGAACAAACCGGGGATCTTGTCCTGGAGATGGATCCGGGCATGGCCTTTGGCACCGGAACCCATGAAACCACGCGTCTGTGCATGGAGATCCTCCAGGATCGCCTGATGGGCGGGGAGACAGTATTTGATGTGGGCACCGGCTCGGGGATCCTTGCCATCACAGCGGCAAAGCTGGGGGCAAAGGAAGTCCTGGCCATTGACCTGGACCCTGTGGCCGTTGACGTGGCACGAATCAATGTCGATCTGAATGCAATGGACAACATCGAGGTCCGGGAAGGCAATCTTTTGGATGAGACCGAAAAAAAGGCGGATGTGGTGGTGGCCAACATCATTGCCGATGTCATCATCCACCTGTCCTCTGATCTGGAACGTGTTCTCAAGCCCGGCGGCTTGTTCATCGGCTCAGGCATCATCCATCTTCGCGAGCAGGAGGTCCTGCAAGCCCTGGAGGATGCCGGGTTCACCATTCTGGAAGTGCGCAGTGAGAACGACTGGCGGGCTGTTGCCGCAAGACTGGGAGATCCCCAGGGATCCGATCATTAGTTCAGCGGGAAAAAACCTCTGGATCAAATCTGACGGAGCGTCTTTGACCGGAAAAAAACCATGAGGCACTGAGACTCGTGACAAACGGATCAGACATTAAAAAAGCACCTGAAATTCCGAATTTGGAATTTCAGGTGCTTTTGTTTAAGTTAGTCCACGTTGGTCATTTTCCGGACATTGGCTGCCTGGAGTCCCTTTGGGCCGTCTTCCAGTTCAAATGTCACGCGATCGCCCTCGTCGAGGGACTTTCTCATTTCATCTGAAATAATGGAGCGGTAGTGAACGAATACGTCCTTTTCACCGGGAACTTCAATAAAGCCGTAGCCTTTTTCCTGGTTAAACCATTTCACGGTTCCTTCTTTCATTGTAAAAAAACATCTCCTTTGGTCTTCACTTATCTAAGTAAGTTACATAGTATTATAGCACACACTGCCAAATCAGATATGAATAATCCGATAATATGCATGGTATAATTGTTAAGATAAAGGTTTTGCAGGAACTGATCAGTAAAACTAAGCAAGGTTGAATGACCTTCCAACATAGGAGGTGCCCAGTTTGCACAAATTTTTTACCGAAGAGATCCGGGGCGAGATCGCCCGGATCACAGGCGATGACGTCAAACATGCCTGGAAAGTGCTTCGGCTCAAAGCCGGAGATGAAGTCCTGGTCAATGATCTGGCCGGGACGGATTATCACGGTCGGATCCGTGAAGTCAGTAAATCAGAGGTCCTGGTGGATCTGGTGTCCAAAACGGAGAAGTGCAATGAGAGCCCCCTGGAGATCACCGTTTATCAGGGGCTCCCCAAGGGACAGAAAATGGATCTGATCTGTCAGAAACTTTCAGAACTGGGGGCCGTCCGGCTTGTCCCGGTCATCACGCACCGGGTGGTCCCGGAGGTCCGAAATGATTACAGGAAGCTGGACCGGCTGCGCCGGATCAGCCTGGAAGCCGGCAAACAGGCCCGGCGCAGCCGCCTCATGGAGGTAGCCGAACCCGTCGAACTGAAGGATCTGAGCGCTGAGTTCAACGCCTTTGATCTGATCATCGTCCCCTACGAAGAAATGACCGGGGCGGGACTGGCAGGAATCGAAGGAGTGATCGCCGCCTCTTCGCGCATCGCGCTGGTGGTGGGGCCGGAGGGAGGCTTCGAGCCCTCTGAGATCCAATGGCTCAGGGAAAAGGAGGCCCGGGTCATCACCCTGGGTCCGAGGATCCTGCGGACGGAGACCTGCGCGCTGAGCGTGGTATCGATCCTGCAGTACCTGGCCGGTGATATGGCAGGAGAGGAGGGCAGAGCATGAAACCGCTGAAAGCAGCATTGGAGACGCTGGGCTGCCGGGTGAACATCTATGATTCGGAAGCCATGGCAGAAATGTTCCGAAAGGATGGCTATGAGATCGTCCCCTTTGACCAGATCGCCGATGTTTATATCATCAATACCTGTACCGTGACGAATATGGGCGATAAAAAGTCCAGACAGCTCATAGGCCGTGCCCGCCGGATGAATCCCGAGGCTGTCATCGGCGTCGTCGGCTGCTATTCCCAGGTCGCGCCGGATGAGATCGCCGGCCTGGAAGGCGTCGACATCGTATTGGGATCGCGCAATAAATCACGGATCGTCGAATTTGCCAATCGAAGCCTGGCAACGGGAGAGCAGCTCATCGAAGTGTCCGACATCCTCCGTTCCCATGAATTCGAACCGCTCAAGGTCACTGATTTTCAGGACCGGACCCGGGCGTTCCTGAAAATCCAGGACGGATGCAACCGGTTTTGCACCTACTGTATGATCCCATATGCCAGAGGCGGCATTTCCAGCAAAGACCGGGGGCAGATCCTGCAGGAAGTACGTGATCTGGTCGGGCACGGTTTCAAAGAGGTGATCCTGTCAGGGATCCACATTGCTTCCTATGGACTCGACCGCACGCAGGCCGATGCCGGCATCCTGGTGAAGAAGGCTGTAGAGTCCTATGATCTCCTGGATCTTCTGGAAGACCTGGAGACGATCAAGGGCCTGGAGCGGATCAGGATCGGCTCCATTGAGCCGATGTTTTTTCAGGGGGATCGTCTGGAGCGGATCCGCCGCCTGAAAAAACTCTGTCCGCATTTTCACCTCAGCCTCCAGTCCGGATCAGATTCCGTCCTGAAGCGAATGAATCGCCGCTACACCACAGCTGAGTACGAGGCGGTGGTGAAGGCGCTGCGTCAGGCGGTCCCCGGGGTTTCCATCACGACGGATCTCATTGCCGGGTTCCCCGGCGAGACGGATGCAGAGCATCAGCAGACCCTGGCGTTTCTGGAACGTCTTGGCCTGACCCGGACCCATGTCTTTAAATACAGTCCGCGGGAGGGGACGCCGGCAGCCGCCATGGCGGATCAGATCCACGGCACAGTGAAGGATGCCCGCAGCCGTCAGCTGCAGGAGCTCTCTGACCGCAATGAAGAAGCGTTCCATCGGGCCATGGAAGGGCAGATCCATCACGTCCTGGTTGAAACCTGGGATGGCAAAACCGCACAGGGCCTGACTGAAAACTATGTCGAAGTCCATCTGGATACGGATCAGGATCCATCCGGAAAGATCCTCGATTGTCAGATCACAAAGAGTCAGATCCACCACGTCTGCGCACGGATGGCCCCTTGACACCAGAGTCATGAAAAACCGCAAACATAGTTTGCGCAAGTTGTGAATAATCCTACAATATACTTCCCCTTTAAATTTAAGTGAAAGATTAAAAGGATGTTTAATTGTCCTGTTTTTTCAGAAATTTAAGACCGTTTGATTCACGCAAATTCAGATGGAATCAGCATTGAACCGGGGCTGCTTTAACAGTTCGGTAATTATGCATCGATATTCTAAAGAAGATTGAGGATTTGGCAAGTTAAGGCTGATTTGATGGAATTTAAAACATTTTCATGCATAATTATAAAACGATTTGTATATCCACAGAGTCATTTAAACGTTACAACCGCCGAATGTTTAAATTTTGACTTATAAATATTGTATAAAGACTGATTTATGTGTTAATATAGGTTTAATCTTTAATGGGACCAACTCATTTTGATAATTCTAAGGAGGATTAGTAATGAAGAAAAGAATCGTATCACTTCTTGTGCCTGTAGTTATGGCAGCTTCAGTACTGGCAGGTTGTACACCATCGACCCCCGCCGTTACGACAACAGCTGACACAACGACAGCAGGAGAAACCACAACCACTGCTGACACAACGACTGCTGACACAACAGCCCCTGAGGCCACAGCACCACCCATCGAAGGTCTTGGCGACAACTATGTCATCATAGGAACAACCACAGAACCGACGGGTGACTTTGCTCCCCCCTGGTGGCAGAACAATGCAACAGACAATGATGTAAAGGAATTTACAGAAGGTCTGGGAACGGTCTCCGTTAAGATGGATGGTGAGCTTCTGATCAACCCAACAGTCGTTGAGTCCCACGAAGCAACTGTCAATGACGATGGATCCAAAACTTATGAGTTCAAGATCAAAGACGGCCTGGTTTATTCCGATGGCACAGCGATCACAGCTAAAGACTATGTAGCTTCCGTACTGCTTTTCTCCTCACCTGTTCTTCAGGCGCTGAATGCAAAGCCCACCTACGGTAACTACTATGTTGGATACGACGCATTCCTCGACGGTTCTTCCAAGGAATTCTCAGGCGTTCGTCTCGTTGATGACATGACATTCTCAGTCACCATCGATGCACAGTATGTTCCTTCATTCTATGAACTGACTCAGGTCGGTGTCGGTCCGACCATGCTCGACTACTGGCTGAACAACGAAGAAGCCGGAAAGGTTGAGATCAAGGACGATGGAAACGGAGCTTACTTCTCTGACAACTTCACCGAAGAAAACTTCACAACTTCCATCAACACTGCAAAGAACAATCCTGACAGACCTGCTTCAGGCGCTTACAAGATCAAGGATTGGGATGCAGCTTCCAAGATCCTGGTTCTCGAGATCAATGACAAGTTCCCTGGAAACTTTGAAGGCAAAAAGCCCTCCATCCAGAATGTCGTCTTCAAGCACATCACCACAGCAACGGCTATGGATGAACTCAAGACCGGCGGAGTTGACCTTCTGACATCCATGATGTCCGGAACTGAAATCAACGCAGGTTTCGAACTGGTTGAAGATGGAACCAACAGTTTTAATTACTATGACTACCCAAGAGCCGGATACGGTAAGCTCGCTTTCGTTGCTGACGTATACCCGACCAAGGATGTTGAAGTCAGACAGGCGATCGCTCACCTGCTCGACAGAAACAAGTTCACACAGGCTTTCACAGGCGGATTCGGAACAGTTGTCAACGGACCCTACGGTGAAGGACAGTGGTTCTTCAAAGAATCACAGGCAGCCATCACACCAAGACTCAACCAGTATGCTTACGATGTAAACAAAGCCAAGGAACTCCTTGACGCTGCTGGCTGGAATCTTGACAAAGACGGCAATCCTTATTCAGGCACAGGTCTGAGACATAAGAAGAACCCCGACAGCGGCGAGATCATGCCTCTGATCGTTAAGTGGGGATCCTCAGAAAACAACGCAGTTTCAGAACTCCTCGTTACTCAGCTTCAGAAGTCCCCGGACGTTACAGAAGCCGGTATGGAGATCCAGCAGACCGTCATGACCTTTGAAGAACTTCTGAACTATGTTTACAGAGATGCTTCACAGGGCGAGAAATATGCTACTGGTGATTTCAACATGTTCAACTTTGCTTCCAACTTCCCGGTAGGTTATGTGCCAAGAGATGAGTACACAACTGACGAAGAGAAGCTTGCTCAGGGCTACAACACCAACTTCATCGTTGATGAACAGCTCGAAGAGCTTGCTGAAGGATTCTGGAAAGTCGATCCTACAGAAAAAGAGAAATTCCTCGAAGGATGGCAGAATTACATCGTAAGATGGAACGAACTCCTTCCTGACCTCCCACTGTACTCGAACACCATCCATGACTTCTTCAATGCAAAGCTGAAGAACTACGAAGCTTCTTCAACAGGAACCTTATCAGATTCGATCCTTTACTCCACAGTAGAGTAGTAAGAATCTAATAATTCTTTTAACGAAGCAAATGAGGCTTTTTAAGGCCTCATTTGCACGTTAAAAGAGAATTTGATAAAAAACGAGGGGGAGACAAAATGGCAAAATATATTTTAAAAAGATTTATTTATATCGTACTTGTATTCATTGCCTTGTCCGTCATCATCTTTTTCCTGTATAACAGTGTACCCGGAGACCCTGCCATGGCAAAGGTATATCCTTTGAAACAGACAATGTCACCGGAAGCATTCCAAAGGATGTATGAGGTTACAAGAGCACAGATGGGTCTTGATGATCCGCTGCCTTCCAGATACTGGAAGTGGTTCACCCGTCTGGTCACACTGGACCTGGGGATTTCTTCACTTTACAACAAACCCGTAATGGATGTCATCTCAGTTCCGCTTCGGAATACTGTGCTGATGAACCTTTTCGTGGTTTTCTTTGGCCTGCTCATCACGATTCCGCTTGGCATCGCAATGGCAGTTAAAAAGAACACAATTTTTGACCGCGTTATCCAGGTCGTCACACTGGTTGGGGTCTCGATCCCGTCCTTTGTCACCGCCTTGGTATTGATATACTTCTTTGCAGTCCGTCTCGGCTGGTTCCCAGTCAGCGGATGGCGATCTCCGAATCTCACCGTCATGACCCAGTGGGAGGAAACTAAGGATATTCTCTGGCATCTCGTGCTGCCGGTTACGATCCTGGTCTTGTCTTCCATGGCCAGTACGACGCGATACATCCGATCGGCCATGGTCAGCTCTCTGTCCATGGACTACATCAAAACAGCCCGGGCTAAAGGGCTGTCCGAAAAGTCAGTCATCTTCTCCCACGCCTGGAGAAATGCTCTGCTGCCCGTTGTGACACTGCTGATTGGCTGGATTTTGTCGATTTTCTACGGATCCATCGTTGTTGAAACGATGTTTGGTTTGAATGGAATGGGCAACACCTTTATCACCGCGCTGAGAAACCAGGACTGGTCCGTTGGACTTGGGATCCAGATGTTCTATGTTCTCCTCGCGTTGTCATCCAATCTCATCATTGACCTGACATTCGGTCTTGTAGATCCGCGTGTCCGGATCAACGCGTAGGGGGGAGCAATCATGTCTGAAGAAATGAAAAAAAATGAAACCAATCAGACCAAGCCGGCCGGTAAGAAAAAAGGCCTGCTTGCCAAGAAAAAAGATCTGAACATTTATCAGGAGGAACAGATCCAGACACCCTGGAAAACAGTCATCAAGACCTTTGCCTCCAATAAGCTCTCCATGGGCGCATTGCTGGCTTTCCTGGCCATCGCCGCATTCATGTTCATCGCTCCGTACTTCTTCCGGATCGACCTGGGCTATAATGAACCCATGCAGGCAGATCTTCCGCCATCCCAGGGATTCATGCAGTTCCCTGAGGCAATGAAGAACGACGCCCGGGATATCTCCGTGGGCAGCACCTTCGGCGTTGGGATCGATAAAGACGGCAACTTCCACGCCTGGGGGGACAAAGAACTCTTTGCCATGCCCGATCTTCAGGCCACCAAACCGGAAGAGATGAGCAACCTGGTCAAAGTTGCAGCCGGTTATGACCATGTCATGGCCCTGGATGCCGATGGCAAGGTCTGGGCGTGGGGCAACGGACGCAACGGGCAGACCCGAGTGCCGCCCAGCATCCAGCGTGAAAAAATCATCGACATCTACGCCGGCTATAAATTCTCCCTGGTCCTCATGGAAAACGGAGAAACGGCAGCCTGGGGTAATGTCATGAACTTTGACTACAATAATTTCCATCCCTATCAGGGGCAGATCGCCAAGCTCGCCATGACGACGGACGTTGTTTCGGCCATCACCACGGAAGGTGAGGTTGTTTATCTGGGAACCCAGGCCAACACCTTCTCCAATCCTCCGGAAGGAAAATTCACCGACATCACTGCGACTTCAAAAGCATTTGTCGCCATCCGTGAAGACGGAGAGATCGTGGACTGGGGTAACTTAAGTTACCGCAGAGGCCAGGAGCTTCCCGAGCTGGATTCCAAACCAGTCACGCTGTCGGCAGGTCTTTATCATGTCACAGCCCTGCTGGAAGACGGAAGTATCGTCGGCTGGGGTGAAGATGATCAGCGGCAGCTGAACATTCCTTCAGGGATCGACGATGCCACGACCATCAATTCCGGTTATTATCAGAATTATTACCAGACCGAAGACGGAACGCTCCATACCTTTGGCTTGAAAGGATATTTGCTCGGGACGGATGAATTTGGCCGGGATGTCCTGACCAGAATCATCAACGGCGGTCGTCTGTCACTGACCATCGGAATCCTGGCAGTTATCATTTCCACCTTCATTGGAATGTCCCTGGGTGGAATTTCCGGATACTTCGGCGGAAAAGTGGATATGCTGATCCAGCGTTTCTCGGAAATCGTTGCATCCTTCCCGTTCCTGCCCACGGTCATCCTCCTGAACTCCATCTGGGGCAATAAGTTCACCTCGACTCAGAAAGTATATCTGATCATGGTGCTGCTTGGATTCCTCGGCTGGGTCGGTCTGATGCGGCTGGTCCGTGCTCAGGTCCTCTCTCTGCGTGAACAGGAATTTGTCACCGCAGCCCGGGCCCTGGGGATCAAAGAACTGGGCATCGTATTCCAGCACATCATTCCCAACGTTATCTCCGTTATCATCGTATCGGCAACGCTGGACTTTGCCGGATACCTGCTCTATGAAGCGACCCTGTCCTTCCTTGGTTTCGGAGTGCAGCCACCGCAGCCGACCTGGGGCAATATGCTCTTCGGTGCCAACAACTCCACGGTCATTCAGAATTTCTGGTGGAGATGGGTATTCCCTGCGCTGATCCTTTCCATCTGTATCATTTGCATTAACCTCATCGGTACTGGTCTCGACGATGCCATCGATCCGAAATCCCAGGAAAGGTAGAAAGGAGATAACAGGCTATGCCATTATTAGAAATCAAAAATTTACATACATACTTTAAAACCAAAAGAGGGATCGTTAAGGCGGTTAATGATGTCGATTATTCCGTGGAATCCGGAAAGACATTGGGGATCGTCGGAGAATCAGGATCGGGAAAATCCGTATCCGTTATGAGCATTATTCGTCTGCTGGACGGCAACGGCTATATCGCATCAGGTGAAATTTACTTTGACGGGAAGGATATGATCAATATCCCCCTGAAAGACATGGAGAAAATCCGGGGAAATGACATCTCTGTCATTTTCCAGGAGCCCATGACCTCGCTGAATCCGGTATTCACCGTTGAGCGCCAGATCTCGGAACCTCTGATGATCCATCAGAATATGAGCAGAAGCGAAGCGGCCAAGAAAACCGTGGAAATGCTCAAGCAGGTCCGAATCCCGAATCCTGCCAAAGTAACCAAGCAATATCCGCATCAGCTGTCCGGTGGTATGAGACAGCGAGTCATGATCGCCATGGCTCTGGCCTGCGAGCCCAAACTGCTCATCGCGGATGAGCCCACCACCGCTCTTGACGTCACCATTCAGGCTCAGATCCTGAAACTGATGAATGACCTGAAACAGCGCAAAGGCACATCCATTCTGTTTGTTACCCATGATCTTGCGGTCATCAATGAAATGGCAGATGATGTCGTTGTCATGTACTGCGGTCAGGTCGTTGAAAAAGCCCCTGTCCGGATGGTCTTCGATGAATCTATTTCCAAATACAGACATCCCTATACGGAAGGTCTTCTGTATTCTATTCCGCGGCTGGACACACCAGTGGATTCCCGATTGGAACCGATTCCCGGTTCCGTTCCCCATCCGCTGAATCTGCCCAAGGGCTGTAAATTTGCACCTCGCTGTAAATACGCTACAGAAAAATGCCACAATGAAGAACCGGAACTGCTCCTGCTGGAAGATCAGCACGAAGTCAGATGTTTCTATCCGGAAAAGGGGGTCCGTTCAGGTGAGCAACATGAAATCTAATCCAACCGAAAACTTTGAAAAGAATATTGTGCAGGATACGCCTGTGAATCCGGCAGGAGAAGCCGATCTCAGCGGAAAGAAGGTAAGAAAGGAAAAGAAAGAGAAGAAAGTTCTTTTCCGGCTTGTCGACTTTACAAAATACTTCCCGCTGAAAAAAGCATCCCTGTTCTCAAAAGAAGGACTTTTTGTCCGGGCCAATGAAGGCGTTGATCTGGAGATCTATGAAGGAGAGACGCTGGGCCTGGTCGGGGAGTCCGGGTGCGGAAAATCAACCCTCGGAAGAACGCTGCTTCAGCTGTATCCGCTGACCAAGGGACAGATCATTTACTATGGGGATCCGGATCATCCGGACGGCATCGACATCTCCAAACTTAATCGCGATCAGATGAGAAAGTATCGGAAAGATCTTCAGATCATTTTCCAGGATCCTTATTCATCCCTGAATCCGAGAATGACGGTGGGGCAGATCATATCTGAAGGACTCAAAGCCAATGGAATGATCAAAAAAGATGATGAGGAAAGCCAGAAGTATATTCTGGATGTCATGGAGAAGTGCGGACTGGCTCCTTACTTTGTCCATCGCTATCCCCATCAGTTCTCCGGCGGACAGCGCCAGCGCATCGGGATCGCCCGGGCTGTGGCACTGAACCCGAAATTCATCGTGGCTGACGAACCGGTTTCAGCCCTTGACGTATCCATTCAGTCCCAGGTCATCAACCTGATGCTGGATCTGAAAGAAGAACAGAACCTGACCTACCTGTTCATTTCCCATGACCTGTCTGTCATCAAGTATATTTCCGACCGTGTCGGTGTCATGTACCTGGGCAACATCGTGGAACTGGCGGAAACCAAGGATTTGTTCGAAAACCGTCTCCATCCCTACACCGAGGCTCTTCTGTCTGCGATCCCGACCACGGATCTGAGAGAAAAAGTCGAAGTCAAGATCCTGGAGGGAGATATCCCATCACCCATCAATCCGCCGTCAGGCTGTAAGTTCCACACCCGGTGCCAGTTCGCTCAGGAGCGCTGCAAGACCGAAGTACCGGAACTCCGGGAACTTCTCCCGGGCCATCAGGTCGCATGCCACTTCCCGCTGATGAGCGCAGAAGACCGTGCCAAGACCATTGACATTCGTTTGCTCGATAAAGACGAAGATTAATTTCTTCGCGGAGAATCATGTATAAGAAAAAAATCAATGAGGCATTCGATGCCGTCCGTGATCCGGAGGATCCCATCGATGAGGAAAGGTTTCGAAACGACATTGAGCAGGAAATGGAGAAAGGCGATCTGCTCGCCCTGATCCTGGGAGCTTACCGCTTCTTCCTTCCCTTTTTCATCGGAATCATCGTCATTGTGGTCCTCATCCTGACCATTGGATAAAAAAAGAGGCAGCAGGCTTTATCGTCTGCTGCCTTTTAATGAAGTCACGGGCCAAACATAGTATAATAAAACCATCAAGAGGAGGTGACATTAATGGATTGTTTATTCTGCAGTATTGCTACTGGCAAGATCCCATCGGAGATCATCCATGAAGATGAGTTCTGCGTGGCATTCAATGACGTCAATCCCCAGGCACCCGTGCATTTTCTCGTCATCCCGAAAAAACACATCGCTTCCATCGCGGACATCACAGAGGCTGATCAGAGGATCCTTGGGCATATGCTGAAGGTCATTGCCATCCTGGCCAATGACAAGGGGCTCAATGACAATGGCTACCGTGTCGTATCCAATGTCGGCAAGGATGGCCAGCAGACCGTGCCGCATTTGCATTTTCATGTGATCGGCGGAAGAAGTATGACCTGGCCTCCGGGTTAGGTGTTGACGGATAGGCTTTGCTGGGGTATAATAACTGATGTGTTAATTTGCCCCGCAGGGCTTAAATTTTAATATTTTTTGCTAGCGGAGGGAGGGATAAATATTGTCAGAAATTAAGGTTGGAGAGAACGAGACTTTAGAGTCAGCTCTCAGAAGATTCAAAAAGAAATGTGCCAGAGCCGGAGTTCTTAGTGAGGTCAGGAAAAGAGAGCACTACGAGAAACCGAGCGTAAAGAAGAAGAAGAAGTCAGAAGCTGCCAGAAAGAGAAAGTTCAAGTAACTTCGAGGTAGAGATGATGACGATAAAAGAAAAGCTCCAAAGTGACTGGATCAAGGCCATGAAGGAGAAAGACAAGAATCTGAGTAATATTTTGAACATGGCGAAAGCTGCTATTTTGCAGGTGGAAAAGACCGACAACCGCAAGGTGGACGATTCCGAAGCCCTTCAAATTTTAGCCAGAGAAATCAAGCAGCGACGTGAAGCTCTAAGTGAGTTCGAGCGGGGAAACCGCCAGGATCTGGTCGGGAAAGCAAATTTTGAGATCCGGACACTGCTGGGCTATATGCCGGAGCAGCTCTCGGAAGAAGAAATTGCGGAACTGATCAAGGAGCAGGCAACGCTTCTGGGCGCAAATAACATAAAAGACATGGGTAAACTCATGGGTGCCATTCGGCCGTTGACCGTAGGGAAAGCGGACGGAAAACTGGTGAGTGAACTTGTCAAAAAGCATTTAAGTGAAACAAAGTAGGCTTATCCCAATCGTGGGTAAGCCTTTTTTTCATGTCAGTCGATTTCTTCCTTTTGACGCCTTCCATCCTCACCGGGATCGGATCTGATTTCAGATCGTCAGAGATGCAAATAGGAAGAATGCTGAAGACGAGAAGAATGCTGAAGACGGGAAGGATGCTGAAGGCGGGGAGAATGCTGAAGCAGGCGGCACGAATCCCTGGCGTGATTACCTGTCTAAAATCATTTCATTCCCATTTCGGTTTAGTGTATCATATAGATAAACCAATCATTGCCGGCCGATGACAAACCAGCCGGTCAGGGAGGGATCACATGCTTAATTTGGAAAACAATCAGACCGATCTGATCCTGGATGGATCGATGGGCGAAAAACTGGAAGAGGCCCTGGATGTCGTCTGTGAAGGCGAAGGCATCGAATACGAACCGGAGGTCAGCCTGTATCTGGTCAGCGATGAACAGATCCGGGAGACCAACCGGACCTACCGCGGCAAAGACGCCGTGACCGATGTTCTGTCATTTCCGACCCTTGCATATCATCCGGGGGAGGTGTTCTCACAGACATACGCGGAGGAGAATCTGCTGGACCACATGTTCATCGATGACCGGCTGCTGCTGGGGGATGTGATGATATCAGGCGCCCGCGCCGCTGCTCAGTCCGCTGAATTCGGCCACAGCCTTCAGCGGGAGGTGGTTTTCCTGTTTGTTCACTCCCTGCTTCATCTGCTGGGGTACGATCACATGGAGGAAGCCGACCGGGCGCGCATGGTGGCACGGGAACAGCATTACATGAACAAGATCGGGGTTGATCGAACTTGAAGCGGGGGTTGACGGACAGTTTCAACTATGCCATCCACGGATTGATCTACGCGATCCGGACGCAGCGGAATATGCGCATCCATGTGCTTTCGGCCATTGTGGTCCTCCTGGCGTCCCTGGTGTTTCAGGTCTCCAAAGTGGAGATCCTGATCCTTCTGATCTCCATCACCCTGGTCATGGCCGCAGAACTCATCAATACAGCGCTGGAATCGGCAGTGGATGCCACCACGAACTATTACCATCCGCTGGTCAAAGTTGCCAAGAACGCAGCGGCAGCGGCTGTGCTGGTCACAGCCATCAATTCGGTCCTGGTGGGGATCCTGATTTTCTGGAATCCCATTACAGCCTTCACCTACGGCGGCATCGTTCTGGTCAAGACATCCAGTCCCTACTTTGCCTTTGCCGTCCTCGGGATCGTGACCTTCATGGTCCTTTATATCAAGGCCTATCTGGGGGAAGGGACCCCGCTGCGGGGCGGGATGCCCTCCGGGCATACGGCGGTGGCCTTCGCGCTGGCAACCATGATGAGCTATGTCACGGAAAACCCCATTGTCGTGACGCTGTCCTTTCTCATGGCCATCATCGTGGCCCAGAGCCGGATCGACACCAAGGTCCATACCCTTTGGGAAGTTCTGGCGGGTGCCCTGCTGGGCTTCGCGGTGACGCTTTTGATCTTCCGGGTCTTTGGCTACTGATATAAAACGGCAGAGCGGGGGTCAAAGGAACAGGGCTGCGGAGAGGGCGCTGATTTCAGCCTGAAGAATTAAAAAAAAACAGATCGAGAGGATTGTTATGGATATCAAAATAAAAGAACTGATCCGCCTGGCATTGCAGGAGAAAGAAAAAGCCTATGTGCCCTATTCCAATTTTTCGGTGGGAGCAGCTGTCCAGACCGAGACCGGAGAACTGGTGGGTGGATTCAACATCGAGAACGCGTCCTACGGTGCCACCAACTGTGCCGAGCGCACGGCGATCTTCTGCGCCCTGGCTTCCGGGGCAAAGAAGATCAAGGCCATTGCCATTACAGGGGATCCGCATGGCTATACCTATCCCTGCGGCATCTGCCGACAGGTGATGGCGGAGTTCGGGGATCAGGACATGACGGTGATCGTGGCAAAAAATGAAACAGACTTCCACGTCCACACCCTCGGGGAGATCCTTCCCGGTGCTTTTACGAAAGAAGATCTCGACAGGAGGGATGAACTTGTTTAAATCAGGATATGTCACCATCATCGGACGCCCCAATGTGGGCAAGTCCACACTGCTCAACAGCCTCATGAAAGAAAAACTGGCCATCGTCTCGGCCAAGCCTCAGACGACCCGGACCACCATGCAGGCCATCTACAATGACGACGAGACCCAGATCATCTTTGTCGATACGCCGGGGATGCACAAGCCCCGCCACAAACTGGGCGAATTCATGGTGAACCGGGCCACGGACTCGACCAACGATGTGGATATCATCCTGTTTCTCACGGATTCGGAGAAACCGGGTCCGGGGGATGAATTCATCATTGAAATGATGAAGGGCCGTTCTGCAAAAAAATTCCTGGTCATCAATAAGATGGATGAGAAAAAACCCGAAGATGTTGCACAGACCCTCCAGTCCTATCAGAAGCTGGCGGATTTTGATGAAATGATCCCCATCAGTGCCCTGCACGGGAAGAATGTCAGTCTGCTCATGGATCTGATGAAGAAGTACCTGCCGGAGGGGCCGGCTTACTATCCCAAGGATATGATGGCGGACGTCCAGGAGCGGTTCATCGTGGCTGAGACGGTGCGTGAAAAGGCACTGCGTCTGCTCAATGAGGAAGTGCCCCACGGCATCGCGGTCAATGTCACATCCATGAAGGAGCGCGAAGACGGAACACTGGACATCGCCGTTGACATTGTGACGGAGAAGGAGTCGCATAAACCCATCATCATCGGCAAGGGCGGGCAGACACTGAAGAAGATCGGCATGTATGCCCGTCAGGATCTGGAACAGTTTTTCCGGACCAAAGTCAATCTCAAGGCCTTCGTCAAAGTGCGCAAGGACTGGCGGGACAATCCCAGCTATCTTTCGGAATACGGCTACCGCAAAGGGAAGTAGAGATGGATCTGATCAAGACCCGGGGAATCATTTTAAAAGTAATGGACTACAAGGAGCGGGACAAACTGCTGTTTCTTTATACCCTGGAACAGGGGAAGATCACAGCCATCGCCAAGGGGGTCCGTTCCGCCAGAGGACGATATCAGGCGGCCGCTCAGCCCATGATGCTGTGCGATTTCGTGCTCTATCCCGGGAAAAACATCCATCAGCTCAATGAGGTAACGGTGATCCACGGATTCCCTCACATCAAGACCGATTTTGACCGGATCACCTACGGCAGCTATTTTCTCGAGCTGGCGGATATCGCCATGGCGGACCGGGAGATCAATGAGCGGTTTTTCCTGGATCTTATCAAAGCCCTCTATCTGCTGGATCAGCCGGGGATCCAGCTTGAGCTTTTGGCCCGGGCCTTTGAAATGAAAACGCTGGTCCGTACGGGCAACTTGCCGGATCCGGCTCTGGCTGAGGGCATGACCGATTCTGCCCGTCAGGCAGTCCGCATCCTGCTCAACCGGCCCATGGAAGAAGGCCTTCAGCTGACGGTGAACCAGGCGGATCTTGAAAGCATCGCCCGTCTCACGGACGGACTGTTAAAAGAATGTTTTCAGCGGCGGCCGAAGAGTCTTGATATACTGAATGAAAGCTACTAAATTGCCAGGCGCTGCAGGTGCAGCCCCAAATCTGAAGAACAGGAGAACCGACGATGGATAGTAAGGAATTACTGGAATTGATCGATGAGATCAGGAAACGGGTCCGGGTGACCTATGATGAAGCCAGGGAGGCGCTGGAGCGCAATGGCTTCGATGCCGTTGCCGCTTTGACCGAACTGGAGGAAGCCACCGGGTTCAATCTGCGCGAACGTATGCAGGAAGCCAGTGAAAAGTTATCAGTCCCCACCGTTGAGCTCCGCCGCAGGGACCGTTCACTGTTTAAAGTCCCGGGCCCCCTTGCCATAGGGGCGATCCTGCTGAGTCTGAAAAAACCGAAGCTGCTGCTGTTGGCCGCAGCCGGCATTCTGGTCTCGGGGACGGACATTGCGGTGGATTGCCGGGGACGTAGATTCAGTCTCCAGGAGGCCATGTCCAGCAAATCAAAACAGGCTGCCGGCAACGTCCACACCATGAAAGAACGGCTGGATGACCGGTTCCACGACATGAAGGAGCAGGGATTCCGCATGGAACCGACTCCTCACGGAGAGCGCTATTTCACCATTAAGCTGTAACCCTTCATCACCAGCCCGCCCTGAGACGACCCCACGGTTTTCCGGGGCTTTTTTCATGAAATAGATATCAGCGAGTGGGCTGTGGACCGGATCCCTGAGCGAAAGCCATGAATTTCAACCGGCACGCCGCTCTGAAGGCCCCATGAACGATGCGCCGGCAGGCAGCCAAACGATCAGTTCAAGGGGGAGGCTCCGGCAATGAAAGAAGGATCCCTGCCGCTGGATGAGATCATCCGGTGATGTTGGATCGGGGAGAGGGGTGATCCTGCCGGATACACAGAGCATTATCGATTCAGCGCGGAATGAGATCAAAAAGTAAGAGGCAGGCAACAGAGGGCCATTTGTGTGCGAAATAAATAAAATTGAAAACGTATCGACGGGAAAAATGGAATTTATTATTAAAGATCCATTGTGATCCGTGAATAAATGTTAAACTCGACAATCGGTGTTGAAAATCATGGTATAATTTATAGTGGATTACGGATTTCAAGATCCGTTGAACATATCATCAGCTCTGATTTCAGAGTAATAATAAGTGAGGTAAAAAAATGGATAACCAAAAGTTTGTATACCTTTTTACCGAAGGTAACGCCAAGATGAAAAACCTTCTCGGCGGAAAAGGGGCCAATCTGGCAGAAATGACCGGATTGGGCATTCCCATCCCCCAGGGGTTCACCGTGACGACCGAAGCCTGTACGAAGTACTATGAAGACGGCCGGGTCCTCTCTGAGGGAATCAAGGAAGAAATCAGGAACGCGATGAAAAACATCGAGGAAGTCACCGGCAAGGAATTCGGCGGCAAGGTCGATCCGCTGCTGGTTTCAGTCCGTTCCGGTGCCAGAGCATCCATGCCCGGCATGATGGACACGATCCTGAATCTGGGACTCAATGATGAGACCGTTGAAGTCCTGGCAAAGGAAACCGGCAACGACCGGTTCGCCTTTGACTCCTACCGCCGTTTCATTCAGATGTTCTCCGACGTCGTCATGGAAGTTGAAAAGAAACATTTTGAGCACATCATGGATCAAATGAAGGAAGCCAAGGGGATCCATTTGGATACCGATCTGACCGCAGAAGATCTTCGTGAACTGGTCAGACAGTTCAAGGCCTTCTACAAAGAAAAAAAGGGACATGACTTCCCGCAGGATCCGGAAGAGCAGCTCATTGAATCTGTCACCGCCGTGTTCCGTTCATGGGACAACCCGAGAGCCAACGTCTACAGACGGCTCAATGACATCCCATACTCCTGGGGAACGGCTGTCAACGTGCAGGCCATGGTCTTTGGAAACAAGGGTGAAACGTCAGGGACCGGGGTCGCGTTCTCGAGAAACCCGTCCACCGGCGAGAAAAAGGTGTTTGCTGAATATCTGATGAATGCCCAGGGAGAAGATGTTGTGGCCGGAATCCGCACACCCTCACCCATCGAGGACCTGGAAAAGCAGATGCCTGAAGTCTACAGGGAGTTCGTCTCCATCGTGGACACGCTGGAAAATCACTACCGTGATATGCAGGATATGGAATTCACCATTGAAGAAGGCAAACTCTATTTCCTCCAGACCAGAAATGGCAAGAGAACTGCGCAGGCTGCCCTGAAGATCGCTGTCGATCTGGTCGAAGAAGGCCTGAACACAAAGGAAGAAGCGCTTTTAAAGGTCGATCCCAAGCAGCTGGATACACTGCTGCATCCTGCTTTCGATGAAGAAGCCATGAGCCATGCTGAAGTCATCGCTTCAGGCCTGCCGGCTTCGCCCGGAGCTGCCACCGGTAAGATCGCATTTACTGCGGCTGAAGCCAAGGAACGCCACGAGAAGGGCGAAAAAGTCATCCTCGTCCGGTTGGAAACCTCACCGGAAGATATCGAAGGAATGATCGCCGCTGAAGGGATCCTCACAGTCCGCGGCGGAATGACATCCCACGCCGCCGTCGTCGCCCGCGGCATGGGAACCTGCTGTGTTGCCGGCTGCGGATCCCTGGTCGTCAGCGAAGCCAACCGCACCGTCAAAGCCAATGGCAAGATCTACACTGACAGTGATTACATCTCCCTGGACGGATCCACCGGAAATGTCTATGGGGCTGAGATCCCCACCGTTGACCCGGAGATCTCCGGTGACTTCGGAACTTTCATGGCCTGGGCCGATGAAGTCCGTGTCCTGAAAGTCCGGACCAACTCCGATACACCCCATGACACCTTGCAGGCGGTGGAATTCGGCGCTGAAGGAATCGGCCTGACCCGTACCGAGCACATGTTCTTCGGAGAAGACCGGATCCCGGCGATGCGTGAAATGATCGTATCCCGCACCGTCGAAGCCAGACAGAAAGCTCTGGAAAAGATCCTTCCGATGCAGAAAGCTGATTTCAAGGGGATCTACGAAGCCCTGGAAGGCCGTCCGGCCACCATCCGGTTCCTGGATCCGCCACTGCATGAATTCCTTCCCACACAGGAAGAGGATATTGCAGAACTGGCCAAAGATATGGATCTGGAGATCCAGGACCTCAAGGATGTCATTGCATCCCTGCATGAGTTCAACCCCATGATGGGACACAGAGGCTGCCGTCTGGCCGTCACCTATCCCGAGATCGCAGTCATGCAGACGCGCGCCATCATCGAAGCTGCGCTGGAAGTCCGCAAGGAAAAGGGCTTTGATATCGTCCCTGAACTGATGATCCCGCTGGTGGGTGAAGTGAAGGAAATGAAATACATCAAGGACATCGTCGTCAAGACAGCCGATGCCATCATCAAAGAATCCGGTGAAACCATGAAATACATGGTCGGAACCATGATCGAGATCCCGCGGGCTGCCATCACAGCGGATGAGATCGCCCGGGAGGCAGAATTCTTCTCCTTCGGAACCAACGATCTGACGCAGATGACCTTTGGCTTCTCCCGTGATGATGCCGGTAACTTCCTGAAGGATTACTACGAGAAGAAAATCTACGAATTCGATCCTTTCCAGAAAGTGGATCAGAATGGCGTGGGACGTTTAGTTGAGATCGCAGTGGATCTGGGCAGAAAGACCCGCCCTGACATCAAGCTTGGCGTTTGCGGAGAGCACGGCGGAGATCCTTCCTCTGTGGAATTCTTCCACAAGACAGGACTGGACTACGTATCCTGTTCGCCGTTCCGTGTACCGCTGGCAAGACTGGCAGCGGCTCAGGCACAGATCAGATTCCCGAGAGACAAGAAGTAATTCGGGTCGAGGACCCGCTGATTAAAAAATGATCCGTCAATCATTTGAGCATTGGCATTGCCAATGAATCAGAAAAACCGTCAGGAGAGATCTCCTGGCGGTTCTTTTCTATTCCGATAGTGTGATTGAGCCGGATTTGTTTTATAATGGAATCATCTATATCCACCTGACTGACCGCCTGCATGAAATCGATCTCTAATCAATAGATGAGGAAGTCAACAGAAACGGGGGATGTTTTCCAAAAGAAAGGAGGCCGCATGAAGCTGCCTGAGAATCGTCATCGTAATTTAATGATCCTGCTGGTTTCCTTCAGTCTGCTGGCCGGCTGCTCGATCCCGGCGATGCCTGCCCCCGGCCAGGGGCTCACCGGCGAAACTTCATCGGCCGGGACGGTGAAGTCTTCCTCTTCAGCTTCAGGAGAAAATTCTTCGCCCGGGGCGCCGCCCCCGCCTGTGACCGCCGGCGGGATCCCTTCGGACGCCAAAACCGATGTCACCGTCCCTATGACGTCTGCATCCGGCGACGTGTTTCCATCCGG
>CAYYVR010000002.1:48795-57626 GCA_964475185.1 uncultured Clostridium sp.
AAACCGATGTCACCGTCCCTATGACGTCTGCATCCGGCGACGTGTTTCCATCCGGTGCGGTGGTCGGCAGGCGGCTGATGGGCAACATCAGGACACTGGATCCTCATCGGATCGGGCTGTCTTCGGAGGAGGAGCTGGTCCGCTATTTGTTTGGCTCACTGTTTCAGCACGGCGCGGATCCATCGTCTGGATCGCCGGTGATCCTTCCATACCATGCAGCCGGACTGCCCGAAACGGCGGATCAGCGGTCATATATCATCAGGCTGCGCCCCGACATGACCTGGTCCGACGGTTCTGCGCTGACTGCCCGGGACTATGAGTGGTCGATGCAGCAGCTTTTGGATCCAAAGGCCGAAAATAGCCTGGCCATCCAATACACTTCGTATCTGCCGATACGCGGCGCGGCCCTTTATCAGTCCGGGGCGGTCAGGGTTTTTGCGGCGGTGGGCTTCCGGGCGCTGGATGATTGGACCCTTCAGGTCGATCTGGACGCGCCGCGGACCCCGGAAGAAGTGGCCCGGGCGCTGACGATGCCGATGCTTTTGGACCGTTCGGCCTATGAACGGGCCAAAAGCCCGGGTTCAGCGCCCTACGGGGAAGCCTGGCAGTCGTTGAATTTCTCCGGCGCCTATGAGCTGAAAGCATTCATTCCCGGACAGTCAATGACGCTGGAGAGAAGAACGGATCCCGGGATGGAAGGCTTTTTCAGAACGTATTTTACGTTCGATTATCTTTATTTTAAACAGTATGACTCCAACCTTTCCGCCATGGAAGCCTTTTACCGGGGGGAGCTGGATCTTGTTCCGGTGGCAGGCAGGAGCTATAAAAAACTCAGTGAGGATCCCCGCCTCCGGGTCGCTTTATCCAACACCGTCTGGGGGATCTATCTGAACTGGGATGAACCTGTCCTGGCGGATCAGGATTTCCGAAGGGCGCTCTACTGGGGAACGGATCGGACAAAGATCGCCGTGGGGATCTTCGGATCCTATCATTCATATTCCGGCTTCATCGGCCCGCAGTCTCTGGTCCACAAGGGCAATCGACTGACTGGCTATCGAAAAACCAGGGAAAGCCTTGCCAATGTTGCCAAGGCTAATGTGTATGATCCCGAGAAAGCACAGGGGTTTGCTGCTTTGGCAAAATCCCGGATGGTGGAACCTGTGAGCCTGGAGCTGATCATTCCGGGGGAGGATGCCCAGATGCTGGCCATGGGGGAGATCCTGAAAGAAAACTGGGAGGCCCTCTTTGAAGGCCGCCTCGAGATCCGGATCACTCCTCTGAGCCTTCGAGAGGCCTATGAGCGGTATCGCAGCGGAGCGTATCAAATGGGCTTTGGGGCCATGGGACAGGATGTGTTCGACCCATGGCATTCCATGATGGCCTTCCGGTCTGATTTCCCGGGCAAGCTGGATCAGATGAAAAGCCCGCTCTTTGATGCCCTCCACGATGAATCCAACCGGGAGGAGGTCCGGGCTGATTCCAAGCGCAGGCTGGAGCTGCTTTCCCAGATGGAGGCGCATCTGCTGGAAGAATTGCCCCAGATCCCGCTGTTCGTCAATGCGGATTCGTATCTGATCTCCGATGCGCTGGAACTGCCTTTCAAAAAATATATTCCGGGCGTCGGGTTCGGTCTGGATCAGGCGAAGCCCGTCGAGTAAAAATCATCTCAGAGGGGAGATCGACCCGACCAGGCATTTGGCGGGCGCAGGGCGCAAAGAGCCCGTTGCAAAGAGCATGCCGCAAAGAGCACGTTGCAAATAACTTGCCGCAGAGAGCGCGGCGCAGAGAGTACAGCGCAGGGCGAACGCGGCAGAGCATGGGAAGTCACCGGAACCAGCTGTCAGACGACCGGATAAAATAAAAGATCAAAGTCAGAAGGATAAAACTTTGCCGCCATCGCATAATACCCAAAAGAGAACTGCCGGGAGGGAATGCACATGAATATCAGAGAACGCATCGAAGGGAATGAAGACCTCATTTTGATCCCTGAGGCCTGCCATTCAAAAGATTCACAGGGCAGGGAACGCCCTGAACCGGTGGATGATTTCAGGACCTGCTTCATGATCGACCGGGACCGGATCATTCATTCAAAGTCATTCCGGCGGCTCAAGCATAAGACGCAGGTCTACATCCGGTCCGGCGGAGATCATTACCGCACCCGGCTGACGCACACCCTGGAGGTCAGTCAGATCGCCCGGACCATTGCCCGCGGACTGGCCCTCAATGAAGATCTGGTGGAAGCCATCACACTGGGCCATGACATCGGCCATGTGGCTTTTGCCCACAATGGCGAGGAAACCCTGAATCAGCTGCTGCCCGGCGGATTCCGTCATAACGAGCAGAGTGTCCGGGTGCTTCGCTATCTGGAACGGGACGGACGGGGACTGAATCTGTCGAAGGAAGTCCTGGACGGTGTGCTCCGACATTCAGGGCTCGGCGGCAGTGAAGTCTCCCAGGCCACGCTGGAGGCCCAGATCTCAAAATTTGCCGATAAGATCGCCTATGTCAATCATGACATCGATGATTCCTTCCGGGCCGGGATGCTGAAGGCGGAAGATATCCCCGGAGAGTTCTTCGAAGTCCTCGGTCAGACTCATTCCAGGCGCATCGACACCCTGGTGCGGGACTGTGTCCGTACCACCCGGGAAAATCTGGACAACGGGATGGCTCAGGCGGCTCTGAGCCCGGCGGTGGGGAATGCACTGATGGAACTTCGGGCGTTCATGTTCAAAAACATCTATCTGGGCGCGGCGCAGGATAAGGAAAAGGATAAAGCGCAGTTCATCATCAGCAATCTGTTTGCTCATTATATGAGCCATTCGGAGGAACTGCCGGAATTTTACCGGCAGATCCTGGATCGGGAAGGACCGGAGCGGGCAGTGGCGGATTACATTGCCGGGATGACGGATGATTTTGCCACAGCCGCCTTCCAGCGGATCTTTATCCCGGGCTTCACACTTTAAATTTCCTATGCTATAATATACATTTGGCGGGTTATACTATAGAGTGGACCGTCAGGGTCGAAAGACAGGAGAGCCATGAAACGAATTCCGGAAGAGATCATAGAAAAAATCAAAGAAAATACCGACATCGTCGAGATCATTCAGGAGAAAGTCAACCTGAAACGGACCGGGTCGAATTTTACCGGGCTTTGTCCTTTCCACTCGGAAAAAACGCCTTCCTTCAGCGTGTCCAGGCCCAAGCAGATCTATAAGTGCTTTGGCTGCGGGGAAGGGGGCAACGTGTTCACCTTTTTGATGAAGACCCAGAACCTTGGCTTTGAAGAGGCTGTCCGCACATTAGCCGGACGCGCCGGCATCGAAATTCCAGAGGAAGACAAAGAGCAGGCCGATGCACGCCTGGCCCGGGAAACCCTGGAAAACATCAACCGGGCGGCGGCGCGGTTTTACTTCGATCAGCTGCGCAGAAATCAGAGTGCCCGGGAATATTTTCAAAACCGCGGCATCACACCCGAGACCATGACCCGGTTTGGCCTCGGCTATGCACCGGATTCCTGGGATGCACTGTTTCGCCATCTCCGGGCCAGGGGGTTTCGCGACGCCGATATCAAATCCTCCGGACTGATGTCTGGCCTGGAACGCGGCAAATGCTATGATCGCTTCCGGAATCGTCTGATGTTCCCGGTCTTTGACTACCGGGGGCGGATCACCGGTTTCGGGGCCCGTGTGCTCGACGATTCCAAGCCGAAATATCTCAATTCTCCGGAAACCATCCTGTTTCATAAAGGAACGAATCTGTATGGTCTGAACTTTTTTGTGAAAAACATGAAACAGGAGGATGACACGCTTCTCATCGTGGAAGGCTACATGGATTGCATCGCGCTCCATCAGGCCGGCATCCATCAGGCGGTGGCTGCCCTGGGAACGGCGCTGACGCCCATTCAGGCAAGGCTCATGAAACGGTTCGTGAAGAAGGTCATTACTTCCTTTGACGCCGATACCGCCGGTCAGACAGCCACGCTGCGCGGCCTGGAGATCCTGGTCCACGAGGGGTTTGAAGTTCGGATCCTTCTGATCCCGGATGGCAAGGACCCGGATGACTACATCCGCCAGCACGGACGGGAAGCCTTTATCCGGCTCATGGAGAATGCGCTGTCGCTGACGGAGTTTCAGATCAGAAAAGCCGGAGAGGGACTGAATCTGACCCGGGAGGAAGATAAGATCACCTATTTCAGGAACCTGGAACCGGTGCTGGAAAAACTCTCCGGCATTGAGAAGGATATCTGGGTGGGAAAACTTTCTGAAGATACCGGCGTGTCCAGAGAGGCCATCCTCTCCATGGTCAAGGGCGGCTATGACCGGAAATTGTGGATGACATCGCGAAAACCGGCCGGGTTTGTGGAGTCGGGGCATCGCAAAGCCCAGCGGTATCTTTTGAAACTGATGGCCCTGGGCTATGAAGAAGTGGCCCGATCCATCACGCAGGAGGAACTGACGGGGGCGACCCATCAGCGCATCTTTGAGCTGCTGGCCGCCTATGATGGGGAAAATGCCAATGCCCATCTCACGGCCCAGCTGACAGCGGTGGAGGATCAGTCGGAATGGGCGCAGATCCTCGGGATCTCGGATCTTCCTGAGGATATTCAGGTGGACCGGCTGATCGAAGATTACGCAAGGACCGTGCGGTATTATAATTTGAAGGCAAGAAAGAAAGCTATGGTGCAGGAAATCGAAGCATTGGAAAAAGAAGGGAAACTGGCTGAATCGCTTGAGATCGCCAGGGAGCTCCTGGAGATCCAGAAGGAACTTGGAGGTAAATAGATGGTAGGCAGTATCAATAAAAAGATCGATCTTGACAAAAACATGGACATGGATCGTGATTTTCTTCAATCGATCATTAACCGGTTGTTGGACAAGGCGAAAAAGACGCATTCGCTGAATTACATAGAAATCAATGATGAACTGGAAGATGTCGAAGTGACACCGGCCCAGATCGAACGGATCTATGAAGGTCTGGAAGCCATGGGTGTGGAAGTCATCCAGGAGAACAAGGAAGAGGAAAGCGAAGAGGAAGAAGTGGACCTGTCCGTTCCGGAAGGGGTCTCCATCGATGACCCTGTCCGGATGTATCTCAAAGAGATCGGAAAGGTTGCCCTTTTGACCTCCGAGCAGGAAGTGGAGCTGGCCAAGCGCATCGAAGCCGGGGATGAGATCGCCAAGCAGAAGCTGGCAGAAGCAAACCTTCGGCTCGTCGTATCCATTGCCAAGCGCTATGTCGGCCGCGGCATGCAGTTTCTGGATCTGATCCAGGAAGGCAACCTGGGTCTGATCAAAGCCGTTGAGAAATTCGACTTCACCAAGGGGTTCAAATTCTCCACCTACGCCACCTGGTGGATCCGTCAGGCCATCACCCGTGCCATTGCCGACCAGGCCCGTACCATCCGGATCCCGGTCCACATGGTGGAAACCATCAACAAGCTGATCCGCATCGAACGGCAGCTGATCCAGGAACTGGGACGGTCCCCGCAGCCTGAAGAAATTGCGAAAATGATGGATATGCCGGCTGACAAAGTCCGCGAGATCATGAAGATCGCCCAGGAACCGGTTTCCCTGGAAACCCCCATTGGCGAAGAGGAAGACTCCCATCTGGGAGATTTCATCGAAGATCATGATGCGCCGGCTCCTGCTGAAGCAGCGGCGTTCACCATGCTGAAGGAACAGCTGATGGGCGTGCTGGACACGCTGACCCCGCGGGAGGAAAAAGTCCTGCGTCTGCGTTTCGGTCTGGATGACGGCCGTGCCAGGACCCTGGAAGAAGTGGGCAAGGAATTCAACGTGACCCGTGAGCGGATCCGGCAGATCGAAGCCAAGGCGCTGAGAAAACTGCGGCATCCTTCCCGGTCCAAGAAACTGAAGGATTATCTGGATTAAGATCTTTGAGGCCTTCAGATGTGAACCGGCATTGCACAGGAGGATCATTTGGTCACCGCACCGTTTTCCGGTGGATGGGACAAATAAACCGCCCGGTGATCGGGCGACTTATGACGGATCTTCGACAAACGGTGCTGATAACAGCAATTCATAGAAAGCAATAGAAAGCAATAGAACATCGGCGGAAATCAGACTTGGTTTCCGCCGATTGCATTGAAGCGGCGAATCCCAGTGTTTTGCCAATGACTGGAAGGATGAATTAACGAATTAGATACAACTCGGATAAAAATCGATTCGGGAACCAGTGATATAATAGATTAGGCATGGGAGGGTTTGCACTATGGATTACGCACCTGAAAAAAACAATATTAGGATCCTGATCCTGGCGGGACTCACCGTCGTCGATCTGATCATCGCCGCCCTTTTTCTGATCGCGCATTCCATGAGCATCAGAGGCTTGCTGGTATTTTTGTTTTTACTTCTTAATTTATACGGAACGTATTTCTTCGTCCTGCTGACGTCCCTTAAATTTCATCTTGGACCGGAGGAATTCACCATCTCCGGCGCCTATGATCTGAAAAAGATCCGGATCCCGATCTCCGACATCAAATCCTGGTCCCGGAAGATCACGTTGCTGGATAATGTGGGTACCAGTCTCCATACGGCCCGGTTTGCCCTGGGCAGGGGCCTGGACTCCAACGGCGAGTCAGCCGATCTGTTCATCACATCCTCCAAAAAGGCTGTTTTTTTAAAGACAAAACGCGGAAACTTCGGGATCTCTCCCGAGGAAGCGGACGCCTTCACCCAGCACCTGAAAGAGCTGGGCGTCCCGCAGCAGGTGGGCACTGAACGGTCTTACATGAATACCGATGACAATGACGGGCGGACGCCGTTGAATCAGCTGACCCGTTACTGCATCCTTCTGACTGTGATCTTGCTCCTGCTTCCGGTGGTGATGTACTTTATGGGCCTTCTGCCGCAGTGGGTCCCCCTTGCCGCAAATCAGTACATCACCCGGACTGCCTACCTGGAGTCTGTCATCACCAGAGGCCTGATGGCGCTTCTGACCATTGTCCTGACGTACGGGATCGTCTTTCTCCTGTCGGCATCCGAGGGTAAATATTACTACCGCATCATGTTCGTGCCGCTGGTATTTGTAGTGATCCTGCTGTTCCTGGAGATCAATACGCACCTGAATATCCTGCTCAACTGAAGACGCGGGATCCAAAGATAGAGAGATTATAAAAGAAAAAAAGAGGGGACCGATGAAACTATCCAAACGATTGACTAAAATAGTGGAAATGACGCCGTCCTGTGACCGGATCGCAGATATCGGGACGGATCACGGCTACGTGCCCTGTGCGCTCCTGAGAACGGGGAGGATCCAGGGGGCAGTAGCGTCGGATATCAACCGAAAACCCCTGGAAAAGGCCGTCAGAACGGCTTCAGGGTATGGGTTGGACGCAGTCATCGATTTCCGGCTTGGGTCTGGACTTGAGGTCCTCACACCCGGTGAAGTCCGGGGAGCGGTCATCGCCGGGATGGGCGGTGAACTGACACGGGAGATCCTTGAAGCGAACATGGAGGTGGTGAGGGATCTGGAGTTCATTTTACTGCAGCCCGCTCAGAATCCGGAGGTGGTTCGCCGCTATCTCTATGCCGGGAATTATGAAGTGATCCGGGAAGATCTTGTTCAGGAGGAAGACGGCCGATTCTACGAGTATTTTCTGGTCCGGTGGCAAGACGAGGCGCCCTCGATCCCGCTGGGGCCTTATGATCCGATGCTCAGTCCCCGCCTGATCCGCGAGAAGCATCCGCTCCTCAGGGCATTTTTAGAGGCGAAAATCGCCGAGATCGAAACCATCACCCATAAGCTGGATCCTGCTTTTCAGTCATCCCGGAATAAACTCTCAGAGCTCGATCGGCAGAAAAAATACTATCAGGAGGTGCGCTCATGGCTGTGAGACTAAAAGATCTGATCCATATCATCGAGAGAACCGCTCCGCTGCATCTGAAGGAGGAATGGGATAATCCCGGTCTGGCCGTTGGGGATCCGGAGCAGATGATCAGTAAAGTCATGGTGGGCATGGACGTGACCATGGAATTGATCGAGGAGGCGAGGGCGGCAGGCGCTCAGCTTATTCTGACCCATCACCCCATGCTCTTTCACCGGCCGGATTCCATCACCCCGCAAACCATTCCGGGGCGGAAGATCCTTTCCCTGGTGCAGAACGGCATCAGTGCCTATTCCGCTCACACCAATCTGGATAAAGCGAGCTCGGGCATGAATGACCGCTTCATGGAACTCCTGGGGTTCAGGGAGTGGACGGTGCTGGACCCATCGCTGGATCCGGCAGATGAGAACGCAGGGATCGGCCGCATGGCTTCCATTGAACCGGTCACTCTGAGAGAGCTGGCGGCAAGGGTCCAGGCCTCCCTGGGGCTGGAGGGGATCCGGATGGCCGGTGATCCGCAGCGGCTCATTGAGACCGTGGGCGTCATCAATGGAAGCGGTGCTGAATTCATCCGGGATGCCAGGAAGATGGGCATCAACTGCATCATTACCGGGGATACCAAATATCACGAAGTGCTCGATGCGCTGGAAGAGGATCTCTGCATCATCGATCCGGGCCATTTTGCATCCGAGTGGATGGTGTTTCAGCAGCTCATGGCAGACATTCGGGACGAAGCAGTCAGCCAGCTGGGCGAAGTCGAGTTCCTGATCTCCCGAAAAGCGGCAGACCCTTATCAGTGGATTGATTTTTCGAATCTGACGACAAAGGATCCTGAGTGATGATCCCCTGTCCGAATCTTGTGAATCTCGGGCAGTCAATTGGTACTCATTGGTACGTATGTCGGAACTCGGAGTCAGTACTTATGTCAGCGGTGGTCATTGACAGAAAACATTTTATCATGCTATTATAAGGAGTACTGAGTAAG
>CAYYVR010000003.1:0-2970 GCA_964475185.1 uncultured Clostridium sp.
TTTCGGAGGCTGAAAATACATTGACAAAAAGCCCCTGAAATACATATAATACTTGTAATCGAATAGCGACGTTGAAAGAGATAAGTAGTCTGTCAGATGCGGCCATAGAGAGGAACGATGAGGTGGAACGTTCTGCAGGTCTGTCAGGTGAAGCTGCTCTGGAGTCATGACTTTGTGAGTGACGGCATGGATATGCCGTAAGCAGGGTGGTACCGCGGAAGATTTTTTGTCCTTTCGTCCCTTATTGTCAGGGACAAAAGGACTTTTTGATTTTTGGGAGGAATCGTAATGGAAAACAAGAAACCAACAATGAACGAACTGAGGGAGAGTTTCCTCAATTTCTTTGAAAGCAAGGGCCACCTGAAGCTGGACAGCTTCTCCCTGGTCCCCAAAGAGGATAAGTCACTGCTCTTGATCAACTCGGGGATGGCGCCTTTGAAACCTTACTTCACCGGTGTCAAGACGCCGCCGAATAAGCGCGTCACCACCTGCCAGAAGTGCATCCGGACCCTGGACATCGACAACGTCGGCAAGACGTCACGTCATGCCACGTTCTTTGAAATGCTGGGCAATTTCTCCTTCGGCGATTATTTCAAAAAAGAGATCATTCCATGGGCCTGGGAATATATGACCGAAGTGCTGGGCCTGCCCAAGGACCGTCTCTACGCCACCATCTATGAAGAGGACGATGAGGCCTTTGAGATCTGGGCCACCATGACCGACATCGGCGAAGACCGGATCTTCCGTCTGGGCAAAAAAGACAATTTCTGGGAGATCGGCGTGGGCCCCTGCGGTCCCTGCTCCGAGATCCACTATGACTACGGCAATGCCGGCAAGCTCACCACCCGGGAAGAGTTCGAAGCAGCTTCCGAGGATGATCTGACGGTGGAAGTCTGGAACCTGGTGTTCACCCAGTTCGACCGGGATGAAGAGGGCAACTATACGCCCCTGGCCAACCCCAACATCGATACCGGCATGGGCCTGGAACGGCTGGCCACCATCATGCAGGGCGTCCATTCCATTTTTGAGACGGATGCCATCCGCGCCATCATGACCCAGGCAGAGGACCTCACCGGGGCCCGCTACGGTGAGGCCAAAGCCTCCGATGTGTCCCTGCGCATCATCACCGACCACATCAAATCCGGTGCCATGCTCATCGCCGACGGCGTTCTGCCCTCCAATGAAGGCAGAGGCTACATCCTGCGGCGGCTGCTGCGCCGGGCTGCCCGCCACGGCCGGGTGCTGGGCCGTCAGGAACCCTTCCTGGCCCAGATGCTGGATGCCGTGGCCGAAAATTACGGTCAGCCCTATCCGGCCCTCCTTGAAAAACTCGACTACATCAAAAAGATCGTTGCCCTGGAGGAAGAAAAGTTCAACCAGACCATCGATCAGGGGACAGTGGTCCTCTCCGACTACATCGCTCAGACCTCAGGCGACGTCTTCTCCGGCGACCATGCCTTCAAGCTCTATGACACCTTCGGCTTCCCCCTGGAACTCACCGAGGAGATCGTGGCCGAAAAAGGCCTGAAGATCGACTATGATACGTTCCACGCCAACATGAAGAGACAGAAGGAAATGGCCCGGGCCGCCCGCGGCGCCTCCAACTTCATGGGTCAGGATGCGGACATCATCAACACCCTGAAGACGGGCACAAGCTTTGAATTCACCGGCTATGAGGAGGAATCCTCCGCCGGCAGTCTGCTGCTTTTAGCCAATGATGACGGCGAGACCGAGACCCTGGAGCAGGGCGATACCGGCTATGTCATCCTGGACCGCTCCCCGTTCTATGCCGAAATGGGCGGTCAGGTGGGGGATCTGGGAGAGATCCGCGGCGAGAATTTTGTCCTGAATGTCCTGGATACGAAAAAGAATCTATCCGGTGAGACCGTTAATCTTGTGGAAGTCACCGACGGCACTGCCGTCACCGGACCGGTGGTCAGCACCATTGCCGGGCCCTACCGCGGCGCCATCCGCAAGAACCATACCGCCACGCATCTGCTCCATAAAGCTCTGAAACTGGTGCTGGGCGACCATGTCAACCAGTCCGGCTCCCTGGTGGACAGCCAGCGTCTGCGGTTTGACTTCAACCATTTCAGCCCGGTGACCAAAGAAGAGATCGCCAGGATCGAAGATCTGGTCAACGAGATGATCCTCAAAGCCTCCTCGGTCAAAACCGATATCATGACCATCGATGAGGCCAAGGAAGCCGGTGCCATGGCACTGTTTGACGCCAAGTACGGCGAAGCCGTCCGTGTGGTGTCAGCCGGGGAGGATTCCATGGAACTCTGCGGCGGGACCCATGTCTCCAATACGGGTCAGATCGGCCTGTTCAAGATCACTTCCGAGTCCGGCATCGCCTCCGGCATCCGCCGCATCGAAGCGTTGACGGGTCACAATGCCATTCGCTACGTCCGCGAGGAAGAAGCGGTGCTGGAAGAAGCTGCCGAAGTGCTCAAGACCAACCCCAGCGATCTGGTCCGGCGCTCCCGCCAGGTCCTCGAGACCCTGAAAGAAAAGGATCATGAGATCGCCCAGATCAAGAAGACCGTGGCCTCAGGCAATCTCACCGACATCCTGAACAACGTGAAAGAAGTCAACGGCATCAAGGTCGTCACCGGTGTGACGGAGGGAATCAATGCAGAAGACCTGAGAAATCTGACGGAAAAAGCCCTGGACCGCATCGTCTCCGGCGTCTCCGTCATGGCGTCCAAATCAGCTGACAAAGTATCCTTCTGTGTCATGGTCTCCAAAGACCTGGCCGGGGGACGCGCCCACGCCGGCAAGCTCATCGGCCAGATCGCCCAGGTGGCGGACGGCAAGGGCGGCGGACGACCCGACATGGCCCAGGCAGGCGGCAAGTCCCCGGACAAAGCTGAGGAGGCTGTCAATAAAATATTCGAATTGCTTTAATCGAATCTGCTGCTGTAGAGGAAGTTGCTGTAGCTGATGCTGCTGTAGCTGATGCTGCTG
>CAYYVR010000003.1:3070-7342 GCA_964475185.1 uncultured Clostridium sp.
TGCTGTAGCTGATGCTGCTGTAGCTGATGCTGCTGCAGCGCCAACTGCTGCAGAGCCTCTGGATTCTGAATCCAATTGAATTAACAGAAAGTTAACGCCCCCTGAATGCCTTTATTTTCAATGAGAATCAATATCACCCTATACATTTGGGTGTAAAAAGATTATAATGAGATGTAAGGTTAGTCGAAGGGGGTGGAACTTTTTTAAGTTACGCTATGGAAAAGAAAGATAATCTGCAACACACCATGCAATTCGAGGATTTTCACAAAGACAAGGGACTGCTCACCAAAGAGATCCTGAATGAGGTATATACTTCATTGTCTGAAAAAGGCTATAATCCCGTCAATCAGATGGTGGGTTATTTGATCTCCGGAGACCCTACTTACATTACCAATTATAATGGAGCCAGGGCACTGATCCGAAAACTGGAACGAGACGAAATTTTGGAAGAAGTTTTAAGAACTTACCTGGATATTGACTAAGTTTTGAGGGTGCCAAAAAAAGCTGGCACCCTTCATTTTGCGGAAAATAAAATTGAGGCCACTGAACTGTGCAAAAAAATATGAGGATCGATGCAAACCGGATCGCAAACCGGGACGCCGATGCATCGATGGTTTGCCTGCAGTCCTGATCGCAGCAGACGTTGCGATGATGAGTGCAATGTTCATTGGAAAATCCCATCAATCAACAAGTCAATGAGAAGTAAGCGAGGTTTTCAAATGAGAGTATTGAGTCTTGATGTCGGCGACCGCCGCATCGGTGTCGCCGTATCCGACCCCACCGGCTTTCTGGCCACGGGGCTGGGCGTCATCAGACGCAGCGGTTCCCCGGAAGATACCATCAGAGCCATTGAACAGGTCCTGGCCTACATCAGCGAATACGATGTGAAGCTCCTGGTGGCCGGGCTGCCCAAAAACATGGACGGAACAGTGGGCTTTCAGGCCCAGAAGGTCCTGGATTTTCTGGAAGAACTGAAAGGGGCCTGGGAGGGTGAGATCATCACCTGGGATGAACGTCTGACCACCGTCAGCGCCCATCAGGTCATGGCCCAGAAGAAAACGAGAATCAATCAGCGCAAACAAGATGTCGACAAGATCGCCGCCTGTTTTATCCTGCAGGGCTATCTTGACTCCATAGATTTTAAAAAGCGAAAAGAAACGAAGTGACCCATCAGTCTGCGGACTGAAATAACAACTCTTTGTGAGATGAAGCGAGGTGAATGAAGAATGGAAAATGCAGTGGATCTGATCGTGCTGATCGGCGAAGACGGAGAAGAATTCGAAGTGGAAGTCGTGGACCGCGTGGAAGTGGAAGGACAGGAATATTTTATCGTCCGTCCCGTGGAAGAAGAGGATGTGTACACTGCACTGCGCGTTGATATCGATGAAAACGGGGACGAAGTATTTGCCACCGTGGAAGACGATGCTGAAATGGAAGCAGTGGAAGAGGCCTACAGTCTGGCTTTGATCGATGAGGATGATAAATAATGAGTACAAACGAAAGCGGTTACGTAACCACACTGAAAACAATGCTGCGCCAGGGCGGATCGAAACTGACCCCCCAGCGCCTGACCATACTGGATGTCATTGTCCGCGAAGAGGGCAAGCATCTGACCATCGAAGAGATCTACGATAAAGTCAAGGAAGTGAAACCGGAGACTGGCGTTGCCACCGTCTACCGCACCATCCTGCTCTTCGAGGAACTGGGCATTGTGAAGAAATTAGATTTAAATGACGGAATTTACCGATACGAATTGAACCACGAAGAAGAGATCCATGGTCACCACCATCTGATCTGTTCGGCCTGCGGGAAAGTGGAAGAAGTGAAGGATGATTTATTAGACTCTGTGGAGCAGATCATCGAACGCGACTATAAATTCCGTATAAAGGATCATTCGCTTAAATTCTATGGGCTATGCAGTGACTGCTATCAGAATGAAAGCGAGGAAACAAATGAACGAGAACAAAAATCAAAACAATCAAAATAATTCAAATAATAATCAGAACCAGGGATCCGGCCGGAGCAATTCCAGAGGTCCCCGTAAGCCGAGAAATCAGTACGGCGAGACCATAAAAGCTTCCGGTGAGGACAAGCCGCGCCAGAATCAGGGCGCTGCCTCAGAGGCCGGCCCGAGAAATCAGGATGCAAAGCCTCAGAACCGCAGACCCAGAAACCAGGAGCCCAAAGCTGCGCAGCAGCGGTCGGGCAATCAGGAGCCGAAAGCGGAGAATAAACCGAGAAATCAGCAGCCCCGGGCTAAAGCTGAACCTAAGGAAAGCAAGATCCAAAGCGTGGTCAATGCGATCCGGCCCAAGCGGCAGAAACCGCTGATCGCTGATGTCGATCAGCCGGCAGAGGAAGTCAGAAAGTCTTCCCGCAGCCGCCGCAAACCGGCCTCTAAGCCGGCAGGGGATGTCCAGGTCCAGACGACGCAGCCTGAATCCAAACCTGCTTCAAAATCCACCGGCCGGGTCACACGCCGCGGCGACGGCGGACGCAGCAGCGGACGGGGCAGAGGCGCCTGGGGCAAGCCCAAGGAAGAGCCGATCAATTACACCGCCACGAACTCCAATGACAAGGACATTGTCCGGATCATGCCGTTGGGCGGTCTCGATGAGATCGGCAAGAACATGACTGCCATCGAATACCGCGATGAGATCATCGTCATCGACTGCGGACTGAAATTCCCCGAAGATGAGATGCTGGGCATCGACAGCGTCATCCCCGATACCGCGTTCCTCGAGCATAACATGCACAAGGTCAAGGGCTTTTTCATCACCCATGGTCATGAAGACCACATCGGTGCGCTGCCCCACATCCTGAAGAAGATCAATGTGCCGGTCTACAGCACCCGCCTGACCCTGGGCCTCATTGAGAACAAACTGCGTGAGCACAACATCGCCAATAAAGTGAAGCTGCACACGGTGAAACCGCGGGACATCATCCGCTTCAACCACATCAATGTGGAATTCATCAAGACCAATCACTCCATTGCCGATGCATCGGCCCTGGCCATCCATACGGCTGCCGGCGTGCTGATCCACACCGGGGACTTCAAAGTCGATCTGACGCCGGTGGCCGGCGACACCATCGATCTGGCCCGTTTTGCCCAGCTGGGTGAAGAAGGCGTGCTGGCTCTGATGGCCGACTCCACCAATGCGGAACGCCCCGGCTACACGCAGTCGGAGAGCACCATCGGCGAGAACTTTGACAAGCTCTTTGCCAAAGCGCCCGGCCGGATCCTCGTGGCCACCTTCTCCTCCAACATCGACCGCATCCAGCAGGTCGTGGGATCGGCCCGGAAAACCGGCCGCAAGGTCGTCATCAACGGCCGTTCCATGGAGAACAACGTCAACGTGGCCCGGGAACTGGGCTACCTTGAGATCGAGGAAAACAACATCGTCCCCGTGGACGAGATGAACCGCTACCGCGATGATCAGCTGGTCATCATGACCACCGGCAGCCAGGGCGAGCCCATGGCCGCCCTGTCCCGGATGGCCCTGGGCGAGCACCGGACGATCCGCATCAAGCCGAGCGATACGGTGATCTTCTCCTCCCATCCGATCCCCGGCAACGAAAAAGGCATCTTCAAAACCATCAACCTGCTCTATAAGCTGGGGGCGGAAGTCATCTATGACTCCAAGGAAGATGTCCACGTATCCGGTCACGCCTGCCAGGAAGAGCTCAAGCTCATCCAGGCCCTGGTCAAGCCGAAATACTTCGTACCGGTCCACGGTGAATACCGGATGCTGAAGATCCACGCCGATCTTGCCAAACAGATGGGGATGGATTCGAAAAACATCCTGATCCCCGAACTGGGCGACATCATTGAACTGTCCCGGGACAAGATCCGCAAAAACGGAAAAGTCCAGAACGGCGCCATCCTGGTCGATGGCCTCGGCGTCGGCGACGTCGGCAGTGTCGTGCTGCGTGACCGCAAGCACCTGTCGGAAGACGGCATGGTCACGGTGGTCGTCACCGTGGATTCTCAGTCCGGATCCGTCATTGCCGGACCGGATCTCATCTCCAGAGGGTTCATCTTCGTCAAGGAAGCGGAAAAACTCATGGAAGATGCCCGCCTCATGGTCAAGAAGATCCTGGACGATGCCGAAGGTCCCAAGATGCGCAACACCGAATTCATTCAGAACCAGATCCGGGATCAGCTGAAGAACTTCCTGTTCCGCAAGACCAAGCGCAGCCCGATGATCATGGCCATCATCATGGAGATCTAAAGTCAGCCGCCCCGCATGGGGTGTGACGGCAGATCCCCCG
>CAYYVR010000003.1:7442-8735 GCA_964475185.1 uncultured Clostridium sp.
AGGGTGAACGCAGAAAAAGTCTGACTTTTTCAAGCAGTAACTCTCAGCTGCCCCAAGGATCCCGCCGTGCGGTCCAAAGACCGCCCGGCGGATCCCGGGGCCTGATCCCATGAGGATCGGCCAGGCAGAGCCGGCATTTCACGATATCGTTCGAAACAGATATTCAAAGGTAACATTTTAGAAAAGTAGTTCAGGATCCTCGGTTTGCAACACAAGGTCAAGATCATTGGATCGAAAACAAGGTCAGGATCATTGTTTTGGAAAACAGGATAAAATCAGTTTTAGAATCAAGTGTAACAAACGGAATACCGTTCAAAAGCAAGTTTCAGATGAAAGCGGAAAATCATCCGCATGGATTAAATTCAAGATCAAGTTTAGAATCATCGAATAGAACACAAACGTCAGAGACGAAAGAACAGCAGAATATAGAAGATGAACCTGGGAGGAAGAAACCTGTGACCAACGTACATGATAAAGCCCATGAGCTGGCAGCTGCCATGAAAAACGATGAAACCGTCGTTGCCTACCGCGAAGCCGTTTTGAGCATTGAAAAGGACGAAGCCAAGAAAAAAATGGTGGAAGATTTCCGCACCATCCAGTTTGCCGCCTATAACGACAAAATGAAAACAGGAGAAGTTTCCGAAGATACCAGAAAGCAGATGGAAGATCTGGTCTCCATCATTGCCCTGAATCCGGAGATCTCCGAATACCTTGACAAAGAGCAGCGGTTTTCGATCCTGTTCAATGACATCATGAAGATCATCAACGAAGCCATTGGTGTAGACATCATCGGTTAGTCAATAAAAAAAGAAAATTGGATACCTGACGCAGCGTATCCAATTTTTGTGTTCAACAAACACACCGGGAGGACCCTATGTACACAAGAGAAGATATCAGAAACATCGCGATCATTGCCCACGTCGACCACGGCAAGACGACCCTGGTCGATGCCCTGCTGCGGCAGAGCCATACATTCCGGGACAATGAAAAACTCACCGAACGGATCATGGATTCCAATGACCTCGAAAAAGAACGCGGCATCACCATTTTATCCAAGAACACATCCGTTCGTTACAAAGACCATACCATCAATATCGTCGATACCCCCGGCCACGCCGATTTCGGCGGGGAAGTGGAGCGCGTCCTGAAGATGGTCGACTCAGTTCTCCTGGTAGTGGATTCCTATGAAGGCCCCATGCCCCAGACGAAGTTCGTTCTGAAAAAGGCACTGGAACTGGGCCATAACCCCATCGTCGTCATCAACAAGATCGACAAGAAAGATGCCCGCCCCAA
>CAYYVR010000003.1:8835-13997 GCA_964475185.1 uncultured Clostridium sp.
GCCCTGAATCCCGAACAGCTGCCCTTCATGCACATCGACGAACCGACCCTGTCCATGAACTTCATGGTCAACGATTCGCCCTTTGCCGGACGCGAAGGGGACTTCGTCACATCCCGTCATCTGCGCGATCGCCTGATGCGGGAGATCGAGACCAATGTTTCCATGCGGGTCAAGGAACTGACCCCGGACACCTTCGAAGTATCCGGACGCGGTGAGCTCCATCTGTCCATCCTCCTGGAGACCATGCGCCGGGAAGGCTATGAACTTCAGGTCTCCAAGCCATCGGTCATCACCCGGGAGATCGACGGCGTCAAAATGGAGCCCATGGAATATCTGACCATCGATGTACCGGAAGAATACGTCGGACCCGTCATGGAGAAGCTGGGACCGCGCAAAGCGGAAATGGCCAACATGACCTCAGCGGTCAACGGCTACACCCGGCTGGAATTCGACATCCCGGCCCGGGGCCTCATCGGCTTCCGCTCGGAACTGATGACCGATACCCGCGGAAACGGCATCATGAATCATGTCTTCAAGGGCTACGGCAAGTACAAAGGCGAGATCGGCGAACGCTCCAGGGGATCCCTGGTGGTCTTTGAGACCGGTGAAGCCATTGCCTACGGCCTGTTCAACGCCCAGGAACGCGGTACGCTGTTCATCAGCCCCGGCACCGAGGTCTACTCCGGTATGATCTGCGGCGAATGCTCCCGCGGCGAAGACATCGAAGTCAACGTCTGCAAGAAAAAGCATCTGTCCAATACCCGTTCCTCGGGCTCCGATGATGCCCTGAAGCTGGTCACGCCCCGCGTCATGAGCCTTGAGAACTGCCTGGAATTCATCAATAACGATGAACTGGTGGAGATCACGCCCAAGAACATCCGGATGAGAAAACGGATCCTGGACACCACCATGCGCAAGCGGGCTGCCCGGAAGTAAGAATCGGCAAGCCGCCATCAAACCCATCCCTGATGACAAGCCGGCACAAATGCAAAATGCAGAAGCAAATGCAAAATGCAAATGCAAAGGCAGGAGCCTGTGCCTCCGCAGGGAAAAACGAGATGATTGCGATTTGCGCAGCATATTCTGATTTGAGACGACTCCAGCAAAAGAACGGCCGGTTTGCAAACCGGTCAGAGGATCCCATACGCACCATGATATCGAACGATCAACGCATCTTCGGATGTGCAGGCAGGTGGTTTCTTTGAAAAAAGTCCTAGTTGTACTCCTCATCGTCATACTCCTTTTCGGGGGAGGGATCCTGGGATCCCTCTATGTTTACCATGGCAATGCCAATGATCCCCTGGTCCATGCGGCCCAGCCCCTCACCGTCAATGTACGGGAAGGGGAGTCGCTGTATCCGGTGGTGGATCGTCTGGCCGGCGAGGGTCTGTTAAAGAACGCCTGGCTGACGAAACTTTACTACCGGCTGTCCGGTCTGGATCTTGAGATCGAGCCCGGCCGCCACGAGATCCCGGCCCATGCCACCCTGAAAGAGATGGTGGAGGCGCTGGCCAGTGAGAATCTGGACAATGTCCGCGTCACCATTCCCGAAGGCTTCACCATTGCCAATATGGCCAGCCGATTCGAGGAATCCGGGCTTCTGACCGGTCCTGAATTCATCCGGGCCGCAGAAAACTTTCCGGCACCGGACTACGTGCCGGCATTGGGTGAGCGCCGTTACCGGATGGAGGGATACCTCAAGCCCGACACCTATGTGTTCACCAAAGGAACAGCCGGCGAGGCCATCATCAAAAAAATGAGTGATGAGTTCCGCAGTAATCTCGAAGCGATCCTGAACGATCTGGACCGGCAGGATCTCACCCCGGCGGCCTATGATGAGATCATCAACAAAGCGGCCATGATCGAACGGGAAACCAACAATCCCGAAGAGCGGCCCATCGTGGCCTCAGTCATCGAGAACCGCCTGGCCATCGACATGAAACTGCAGCTGGACGCCACCATTTTATACGCGCTGGGCGTGGACTCCAAGCGGGTGACCTATGATGACATGGCCTATGAGAGCCCGTTTTCCACCTATCATGTCAAGGGCCTGCCCGCCGGACCCATCTGCAGCCCGTCCTCTGAATCCATCAGAGCCGTGCTGGAGCCCGCAACCACCGACTATATCTATTACGTGCTGAATCCGCAAACGGGGAAACACTTCTTCACGGATTCCTATGATGAATTCCTGGTGAGGAAAAAACAGTTCAGCGGCCAGGCGGCCCCCGTCGTACCGCCCGGTACCCAGACGACTCAGCCCGTGGATACGCAGCCGGAAAATCCCTACGAGGGACCGGTGGGATTCCCCTTTGAGATCGTTCCGGAGGGAACAGAAGGGACCGGATCCGTTACGACCCCGGATACGACCCCGGGCTCCGGATCCGCCCCTCAACCGCTGCCCGCCACTGTGCCCGCTGCGACCTCTGCGCCTGCAGCCCCCTAAGGTGACCTATGAGTATTACAGATCCGGATACCACCCGCTACCTGCAGGCCATTGCAGGGCTCACTTCCGATGAACGGATGAAGGCCATGGAGGATCATGCCCGCCGGCGTTTCATCCCCATCATCCACAAGGAAGCTTCGGCGGTTTTAAAATATTTCATCCAGACGGAGACCCCCCGGCGGATCCTTGAACTGGGCACCGCCATGGGCTACTCGTCGATTTTAATGGCCAACAGCCACGAAGAGATCACCGTGGACACCATCGAGCGCGATCCCGATATGATCGAACTGGCCCGGGCCAATATCCGGGCCTTTGGTCTGCAGCAGCGGATCCGCCTCCTGACCGGTGAGATCGATCAGGTCCTGGAGACGCTGACGGGACCCTATGACTTTTTCTTCATCGATGCCGGCAAGAGCCACTACCGGGAGTACCTGGAGCGGTGCCTTGCCATGGCATCGCCAGGGGCTCTGATCCTGTGTGACAACATCCTGGTCCGCGGGCTGGTGGCGAGAGTTGGCGTGGAGCGAAAGCATTCCACCATCATTACGAAAATGCGCCGTTTCATCGAAGACGTTACCCGGGACCCGCGGTTTGATTCCATGGTGCTGCCCGTGGGTGACGGTCTCATGATCATCAAATGTAAGGAATAAGACTATGAATCCAATGACCAAACCTGAGCTTCTGGCACCTGCCGGCAGCCTCTCCAAATTAAAAGTAGCCATCGATTACGGTGCCGACGCCGTCTATCTGGGCGGCAACCGCCTGAATCTGCGGGCCTTTGCCGATAACTTCGATGATGACCAGATCCGGGAAGGGGTGGCCTACGCCCATGAGCGCGGCCGCAAAGTCTACATGACACTGAACGTCTTCCCTCACAATGACGATATGAAAGGGCTGGAAGATTACCTCCTGGGCATCCGGGCGCTGGGCATCGATGCCCTCATCGTGGCGGATCCAGGCATCATCATGACCTGTCAGGAAGTCATTCCGGACATGGAACTGCATCTGTCCACCCAGGCCAATAACGTCAATTACAAATCCGCCATCTTCTGGCATAAAAACGGCGTCAAACGCATCGTCCTGGCCCGGGAACTGACCCTGGTCGAGATCCGGGACCTCATTGCGAAAACCCCGGACACCCTGGAGATCGAAGCCTTTGTCCATGGGTCCATGTGCATGGCCTATTCCGGCCGGTGCCTGCTCTCCAGCTATATGACGGGACGGGACGCAAACCGCGGCGCCTGTGCCCAGCCCTGCCGCTACAAGTATTACCTGGTGGAGGAAAAACGGCTGGATCAGCCCATGGAGATCCAGGAGGATGAACGCGGCAGCTACATCATGAACTCCAAGGATATGTGCATGATCGAACACATCCCCGAACTCATGGCGTCCGGCATCGTCTCCTTCAAGATCGAAGGCCGGATGAAGTCGGAATACTATGTGGCCGCCATCGTCAAAGCCTACCGGGAAGCCATCGATGCGTATCTGGCCGATCCGGAGCATTACCAGTATGATCCCAAGTGGATGGAACTGCTTCAAAAGGTCAGCCACCGCAAATACTACACCGGATTCTACTTTGGGCGGGGCGATTCCCAGATCTATGAATCCGCCACCTACGTCCGCGATTATGACATCGTGGCCACAGTGATCCGCAAAGAGTCCGACGGCCGCTACTTCATGCATGAAAAAAACCGGATCTTCCCCCATACCGAAGTGGAAGTCCTGCGCAGGGAAGGTGATGTCTTCACCACCGCCCTGACGAACTTCCGGGATGAAGAAGGCAATCCCATTGAAGTTGCCAACAAAGCCGCCATGTATTTCAGCTGTGAATGCAACGACGAGCTCAGGGAAGGCGATATGCTCATCCAGGCCACCGGAGAGCTGAAACACGTTTTCTAGGCTGTCAGGGGATGAACCCATGCTCCTGAAAATAATCTGAATGAATGGCGAAAGGATCCCGGAAACATCAGTTTTAATAGTTCCCAGGATCCTTTCATGGTGTAAAATAGAAACAGTGAAGAAACGGCAGACGCTGACCGTTTAAAGGAACCGCAAAAAGTATCGCTGAAGATAAATCACGGGGGATAAGCCATGAAGAAGAAACCAGTACTGATCGGGATCACCGGCGGGACCGGATCGGGAAAAAGCACCGTCGCCAATGCCATCTACAACAGTTTCGGCGAAAAATCCATCTGCATGATCTCACAGGATTCCTACTATAAAGATCAAAGCCACCTCTCCTTTGAGGAACGCGTCAAGACCAACTACGATCATCCCATGGCCTTTGACACCGATCTTCTGATCCGCCATCTGAAGGATCTGATCCATGGAAAATCCGTCGAGATGCCCATCTATGACTTTACGATCCATAACCGCACGAAGGAGACCCATGTCGTCGAACCCCGGGACATCATCATTGTGGAAGGGATCCTGGTCCTGGAGGACAAACGGCTCCGCGATCTGTTGGACATCAAGATCTACGTGGATACCGATGCCGACATCCGGATCCTGCGCCGCCTGGTACGGGACATCGAGGAACGCGGACGCTCCGTCTCCTCCGTCGTGGATCAGTACCTCTCCGTGGTCCGGCCCATGCACATGCAGTTCACGGAACCTTCCAAGCGCTACGCTGATCTGATCATCCCCGAAGGCGGTCACAACAAAGTCGCCATCGAAGTCATGGTCCGTTCCATCCGCGCCCTCATCGAACACTGATCCG
>CAYYVR010000003.1:14097-19978 GCA_964475185.1 uncultured Clostridium sp.
GGATCACCAAAGATCACCAAAGATCACCTAGGATCACCAAGAGCCCTCATATCAAAAGCCCGAAGCAGTATGGTTACTTGCCTTCGGGCTTTTTTTGTCTCCGGGGAAATTAAGATGAACATAGTCAATCAGTTTTTCAAACCGGATCCCTGGATCAGTGCTCCCTTGGCACCGAAGCCGGATCGGCGTCGCCCGGGGATCTGCGGTTTGCCCGGAGGGGATCCATGAGGGCGGCATCCACGGAGCGCAGATGAAGATCTCGCTGGGGGAAAGGGATTTCGATGCCTTCCGCCTGGAACCGGTTGAAGATCCGGAAGTTGATGTTGGTTTTGACGTGGATGAGTTCCCGGGGATCCGAGACCCAGACAAACAGTTCGAAATTCAGGGCGGAGTCCCCGAACCCGTCAAAATATACGTAGGGGGGCGGATCCAGCAGAACAAAAGGATTGTCTGCTGCTTCTGAGCGGGCCACTTCCAAAAGGACCCTTCGGACCTGTTCGATGTCTGAGTCATAGGATACTCCCACCGGTGCCACCAGCTTCATATTGGGGGATCCGTAGGACCGGTTGATGACGTGCTCTTCCAGAAAGTAGGAATTGGGGACGATGATGTGTTCATTGGTGAGAGAACGGATCACCGTGGCCCTCATATTGATCCGCTCCACATCGCCGATGATCTCCTCGACAATGACCCGGTCGCCGATCTTGATGGGCCGTTCAAAGAGCAGGATCAGACCGGAAATGAAATTGGAGGTGATGTTTTGCAGACCGAAGCCGATCCCGACCCCCAGAACGCCGGCGAAGACGGCGAAGGAGTTGAGGTTGATCCCCACGATGGAAGCCGTGAAGAAGAAGGCCAGGATCATGATCACGTAATGGAGCAGCCGGTTGAATGTGAACTGAACCCCCCGGTCCAGCTGATAGCGGGAATAGACCCTGGGCAGGAACCGCTGCGTGATAAGGCCGGAGAGCTGGGAAGCCATGGTCAGGATCAGAAACGCGTTGATGAGAAGGCGCAGGCTGATGTTGAAGGTGCCGAAGGTGATCAGAGAGTGCGTCAGCCAGGGCTGCCCCTGATAATAAATCAGAAAAAAGATCAGGAAAGCATAGACCGGGATCCACCAGCCCAGCCTGCTCAGGGTCGGAAACCGCCGGATGACCCGGCGAAGGATCAGGTGAAGGACGACAAAGGCGCCCAGGACGATCAGGGGAACCAGAATATAAGGTTGCAATAGGGAGAGTTGCTCGTTGGACATAGGATGCTCCTGTTGATATGTTTTTTACGCTGCAGTCATAAAATTTGTCTGGGCTGGATCACTTGCATAGTTCCCCGGCTTTGATGAACCGTTTACTCGGGCAGCTTGGTGACATCCACCCAGGCGGTGAACGGGATGTAATGTTCCAGTTCAGTCATCGTCATATGGACGTGGCTGTTGCCGGAGCCGGCTGCCGGATAAACCGAAGGGAACCGTTTCATGGATTCATCCAGGTAGATCCTGACGCCTTCTTTTGCGCCGAAGGGACAAACGCCGCCCGGCGCAAAGCCGGTGAGTTCTTCCGTGCGCTCAAAGGGCAGCATTTTTGCCTTGAGGCCGAAGGTTTCCTTATATTTGCGGTTGTCCACCCTTGCGTCACCGGCCACCACAATGAGGATGACTTCTTCGCCGAGGAAAAAAGACAGGGTCTTGGCGATGCGCCGTTCTTCAGTGCCGATGGCCTGAGCTGCCTCTGCCACTGTGGCCGACGATTCCTTCGTCTCGCGGACGATGTTCTCCTCGCCGAATTCCCGTTTGAAATAATCTTTTACTCGTTCAACTGACATGATCTACCTCTTCTTTCGTTCATTTGATATGATTTGCCGGCCGGATTGATGTTCCGATCGGGTTTTCTCTCTTATTAGAATACACCAGTGTATTTCAAATGTGCAAACCAACATAATCCCAAGAGAAATCAAAGGCGAGGAATCGGCCTGAGGACAAGACAGGTCAAGACAGGAGGATCAGATCATGGAAGAATTGTTCCGCCAGCTGCTGAAAGAATGCAGAGAAAAGGGGATCACGGATATTTTGATGAAGGAAGAAGAGCCGGTCCATCTGCGGCTGCGCGATGAGATCATCCAGGAGAGCCGCATCATCTCAAGAGAGCTCATGCAGTGGATGTTCAACACATTCAATCAGGCGGAGCGGATCCAGGAAGGATCCCATCGGCTGGATGCTGACACTGCCTATGAACATGACGGGAGATACCGCATCAACCGGTTCACCTCGGAAGGGAAACTGTGTGCCACCATCCGGATCATACAGGGAAAGATTCCGGACCTTGGGGCCCTGGGGGTCAGTGACCAGCTGCCGGGACTGATCTGCCAGCACCGGGGCCTGAGTCTGGTGGTGGGAAAGACCGGCTCTGGGAAAAGCACCACCATGGCCGCCACCCTCACCCGTCTGCTCCAGCAGATGCCCTGGCATATCATCTCCCTGGAGGATCCGGTGGAGTACCATCTGCCCCACGGCAAAGGCCTGGTGACGCAGCGCGAGCTGGGCAGAGATTTTCTGAGCTTTGCCGAGGGGATCAAAAGCGCCCTGCGCCAGAGTCCGGATCTTCTGATGATCGGCGAGATCCGCGATACGGCCAGTATGAGAGCGGTCCTGGATGCGGCAGAGTCCGGCATCGGCGTCATAGCCACGCTGCATTCCCTGGGCGCCGCCACCACGCTGTCCCGGATCCTGCAGATGTTTCCCGGCGCAGAACGCGACTTTGTCCGGTTCCAGCTCGGCGAGAACCTGAATTTCATCCAGAGTCAGGTGCTCAGAAAAACGGCGGAAGGACTGGAGCTTGATTACGAACTGATCATCGGGACCGCAGCGGTCAAAAATACGATCCTGGAGGGAAATTTCAATCAGCTGCCGAATCTGATTTTCCTGGGCCAGCGCCAGGGCATGAAGCCATTTGATCCATAAGCCATGGATCCGACGGGTGCCAGGTGATGCCAGGTGATGACAAGTCAGACAAAAATCAATCCCTTCATCCCATTGATCTTGTCACTACGGACCTGATGCTGCTGGCGGATCGTCCAGATCCTGTCAAGTCAGGCAGACGTCAGGGGCTTGAAGCAGCTCTAACCATAATTGTGCCATATTGTCTGCCTACAATGAGAGTAACAACCAAGGAGGTAATACAATATGATCATAGGCGTTGGTTTAATCATCGCAGTAGTTTATCTGCTGTTTAGAAAAGACGGGTATTCTCCCATGGGTTCTGCATCCGGAAGTGCTGAGGAAATTCTGAGACGGCGATTTGTGGAAGGCGAGATCGATGAAAAAGAATACCGTGAGAAAAGAGAAGCGTTAAGACGCTAAAGGAGATGAATGCGCATGTTTTTCGGCAGAGGTGTTTACAGGGGGGATGGTTTTTCCCGCTGGCCCGGTCATTTATGGGGCACACAGGCCAATCCCTGGATCATGGCCGGAGCCGGACTCATCCTCCTGATCCTGGTGATCCTCGTCATCTGGCTCCTCGTTCGCCGGCGGAGCGATCCCCCGGAGATCAGGATCCTGAAGGAGAAATTGGCCAGAGGAGAGATCTCCACTGAGGAATACCAACATCGATTGGATGTTCTAAAAGGCAAATAATGAATTGAATGATCGTGGCTGATGAAATCAGCCATGATTTTTTGCCCGGATTTATATACAATGAAAGTGCAGCGGAATTTGCAAAGGTCCCGAATATTGGCTTTGGACCGGGCCCAACCTCTGCGTATCATTGCACTGCCTATCATTGAACTAAGGGAGGTGACGTCAGTGGATGCCAATATACTCATCGTCGAGGATCAGTCCGAGATCAGCGGGATTCTCACTAAATATCTGGATCAGGAACACTACACCCATCAGCTGGCAGCCGATGGGTTCGACGCACTGGATCGTTTTGCCCGCGAGACATTCCACTTGGTGATCCTGGATATCATGATGCCTGGCATCGATGGGTTTGCCGTACTGGAGACCATTCGCCGTTCCTCCCGGGTCCCCGTCATCCTCCTTACGGCACGGGAAAAGGAAGCTGATCGGTTGAAGGGATTCGATCTGGGGGCTGATGATTACGTGGTCAAGCCTTTCAGTCCCCGGGAGCTGATGCGCCGGATCAGGGCGCTGCTGCGGCGCGTCTACCCGGATACGGCGGAAGAAGTGCTGGAATCCGGAGGGTTGCGCATGGATCTGGGCGGCGAACAGCTCTTTAAAAACGGCGAGACCATCCAGCTCACCCATGCGGAATTTTTACTGCTGAAAACTCTGATGTCCAACCCCGGGATCATCCTGAGCCGTAACCAACTCATGGAATCATCTTTTGGTGTAAATTATGAAGGGATCGATCGGAATATCGACAGTCAGATCAAGCGGCTGCGTCAGAAAATCGAAGACGATCCGCATGAGCCTGTTTATATTCGGACTCGGTACGGTGCCGGCTACGTTTTTGAAGGGAGGGTGTGATGAGTATTCGGAAAATCTGGCTTTATGTGCTGATGCTCACCGTCGTTCTGTCCATTCTGATTAATGCGGCCCTGCTGACCACCCTGACGGACCGATCTTTTCAGGCCTATCTGGAGGAATCCTACACCACGCATCTCGGTGAGATCGAGGCCTATGCCCTTCGGACGCTGGAGTCGGGCGATGTGACGCCGGCAGCGATGAATGAGGAGCTGGAGACTCACCTGGTGGATCCGATAATCGGTATTCGTCTGCTGGAGCCAGCGGGCGGGGTCATTGCCGCTGCAGAAAATGACACCTATCTACAGGAAGCTTGGTTCCGGGGTTCGATGATGGAGCGGATGATGTACCGACTGATCCAGTCAGGGCGGGAAGAGATCCACACCATCCTCCTTACATCGGGGGAGACCACACTGGGCGTACTGGAAGTCATTCAGCACAGTTCCACGGCTCAGTCCATGCTGGCACGCATGTTCAAAGCCTCTTTGTGGCGCAACAGTGTCATATCCATTTTCATCGCGCTGATCCTGTCAGGGCTCATCGGTATTCTGATCAGCCGGCGTATGAGCCGGTCACTGCAGGATACGGCTCGTTATGCCAATGGCATGCTGCTGGAAGAAACCGTAACCATCAAACCGTCCCGTATTCACGAAGTCAATCAGATCCGGGAAAGTCTCAACGGACTGCTCAGCCGCCTGAAACTCAAGCAGACCAGTCGGCGGGAGCTGACAGATCAGCTTCTCCATCAGTCACGGACACCTCTGACAATCCTGCGCTCCCATCTGGAAGCGCTGGAAGACGGCCTGATCCTACCCGATGCGCACGAATATGCGATCCTTCAGCAGCAAGTGGAACAAGTAAGCCTGGTGCTCGCCAATATGGATCAGGTCATCGACGCACTGACGCCCGATGAAGCCATCCAACTTCAAACCGTGGATCTCTCGGCGTTGCTGGAACAGGTCACCGGCGGGATGCGACGGCAGTTTGAAAATAAGCAGATCGCCTTTGAGGTCTTCTGCACCCAGCAGGGAACCATTCAAACGGATCCTCATCTGCTCAGCGGCATTCTATACAACCTCCTGACCAATGCCTACAAATACACAGACAACGGCGGTCATGTCCAAATCACGTGCCGTCGTTCTGCAGAAGAAGTGATCCTAACCATCAGGGATGATGGCAGAGGCATTGAACGGAAAGAAATCGAAAAAATATTTAACGCTTATTACCGAGGAGCCCGTACCGGCGATACGCCGGGGGAAGGGATCGGCCTGTATCTTGCTCGTCGTGATGCCAGACGGTTGGGCGGTACGCTCCGGGTCGAGTCAATCCCGGACAGAGGCAGTGATTTTCAACTCCGTCTTCCTATCGACGCATTGGCAGAGCGTATGAACTGAACGGATCGGG
>CAYYVR010000003.1:20078-26438 GCA_964475185.1 uncultured Clostridium sp.
GAGGATTCAATGAAGCGTAACGAAGACAGCAAAAAGCAAAGAGCGATTTCAATAAAAACGAGAACAAGCTATGTGCTGTAAATTCTATGATTCCCTGGATCTGAACAGGTCTAATTTTTATTTTATGGGTCCGGCGGATTCTTCCAATAATGAAGTACAGAGTCGGAAAAGGACTGTCCCAAAGCGTTTTTATCACGGATATTCCGTTTCCGGGGTAACATTTCAAAACTTATTGGGCTATTTTCAGATTAACCTTTTCATTACAGGGTCCTTCCATGTATAATGGATTTATTAGTAATAATTTTGACCATTTTAGTTAACATATTTATTTATACATCAACTAAAAGATGGAAATTGCATCGAAAAGGGGGAATCTTATGTCAGTGGATCAATTTATAACCGGTCTCGATCTGGGATCGTATTATATCAAAGCTTCTGCGATCACCGGACGAAATGGTGATATCATCTTTTCAGCTTACGGCGAATCGCAGGGAATCGAGGATGGCGTCGTCACCGATTCAGTCCGGCTCCTGGCAGCTGTCCGCAGCGTCCTGCGCCAGCTGGAGATGAAGACCGGGGCACCGGTATCCAAAGCATTTTTAAACATCGATACAGCCTACACGCGGCAGGAATCCAGCCGCGGATCCGCTGGACTGGCCCGGGGCGTCGTCTCTGAAAAGGACATGCTCAACGCCGTCAAAAGTTCCATGCGGGTGGCCCGCACGTCGGAGGAGCAGATCTGTGATGTCCTCATCGGCGACTATAAAGTCGACGGAGTGGGCTTCGCAAATCCCCTTGGGGTCCAGGGCAGTCTCATCGATGTGAGCAGTCAGACCATACTGGCAGATCAAAGCACCATTGACGGCCAGATCAGGGTCCTGGAAAACGAAGGGATCAAAGTCCTTGGCACAGGACTTTCGGTCCACGGCATGGCAAACCTTCTGCTCACCCGCAGTCAGCGCTACCACGGCGCGCTGCTCATCGATGCCGGGCACCGCAAGACCGATCTGGTGGTCCTGAAAAACAACCGCATCGTCTACTCTGAAACCATTCCCCTGGGCGGGCGCAATATCACCAAGGACCTTTCCATTGTACTGAAAATCAGCATGAATGAAGCCGAAGCGCTGAAAAAGCAGTACGGTTCCGGAGAGCTCAGCCCGACGCATCCAAAGTATGATCTGATCCAGGATGTGGTCCAGGCAAGGATCCTGGAGATTTTGGGACTTGCCGCTGAATCATTTAAAACGTACAGCCAGTGGCAGGAGATCAGCCAGGCGCTGGTCTACGGCGGAGGCCTGTGCGGCTTCCGTGAGATCGCTTCCTTTACAGAAGATGTGCTGGGATTATCCACAAACTACCTCACATCTGATATAATCAAGAGCGACGATATTTTTTCCCTCAACGCAACGGGCGTAGCTCACAACATGATCCACGAGCTGCAGTCCGTCCTGATCGCAGATTTGTGGGATCAGCCGGCAGCGGAAGAGGAAGAAGTGGAGATCGGCGGAACTTATTTCTCCGTATTCGACAAAGTCCGTCAGAAGGCAACCAAATCAGTGAAAGATATCATCCGGCTGGATGAGGAGGACGAGGATCACGGCAGGGACCGAACCCCGAAATCCCATGATGATTTCAGAAAGAAAGCCAGCGAAAACAGTATCAGCAATAAATTGAAAAAAATATTCGGAATAGAATAGGGGGACTAAGGATGTTAGATTTTGATCTTGAAGTAACAGGACCGGCAAATATAAAAGTAGTTGGATGCGGTGGCGGCGGCAACAATGCAGTGAACCGCATGATCATGGAAGGACTTGCCAACGTTGACTTTATCTCCGTCAACACCGATAAGCAGGCATTGTCCCAGTCCAATGCACCGCATAAAATCCAGATCGGCGAAAAACTCACCAAGGGCCTGGGCGCCGGTGCCAATCCGGAAATCGGCCAGAAGGCAGCCGAAGAGTCCAAAGAAGAGATCGAATCGGCCCTCAAGGGCGCCGATATGGTCTTCATCACCGCCGGTATGGGCGGCGGAACCGGGACCGGCGCAGCCCCCATCGTGGCAGAGATCGCCAAATCCATGGGGATCCTCACCGTGGGCGTTGTGACCAAACCTTTCCATTTTGAAGGCAAAGCCAGAATGAGAAATGCCGAGATCGGCATCGAAAACCTGAAGGGCAAAGTCGATTCACTGGTGACCATCCCCAATGAACGCCTGCTGCTCATCGTGGATAAGAAGACGTCCTTCAAGGAAGCGTTCAAAAAAGCCGATGAAGTCCTTCACCAGGGGGTTCAGGGCATCACGGCACTGATCACGGAAAACGGGCTCATCAATCTGGACTTCAACGATGTCCGGGCCGTCATGCTCAACCGCGGGATCGCCCATATGGGTGTTGGCTACGGCAAGGGTGACAACAAGGCCACCGACGCTGTCAAGTCCGCCATTTCCTCACCGCTTCTGGAGACCTCCATCAACGGAGCCACCGGCATTCTGCTCAACGTCACCGGCGGAGAAGATCTTTCCCTCCTGGAGATCAATGAAGCAGCTGAAGTCATCAAGGAAGCTGCCGATCCGGATGCCAATATCATCTTCGGTGCTGTCATCGATCCCGAGCTCAATGACGAAGTGAAAATCACCGTTCTGGCCACCGGCTTTGAAGCGGATTATAAAGTCCACAAGAACCAGCCCGCGGAAAAGAAGGAAGAGGCTGCACCGGCCAAATCCTTTGCACCCAAGAGCTTCGATCGGCCGGAAGTCCGCGAAACCAGAGAAGAGCCCAGACGGCAGGAATCCTACCGTGCTGAAGAGGACGACGAAGAACAGATCGAGATCCCGGCGTTTTTGAGAAACCGCCGATAATCTGATCCTGACCCGTCCGCCGATCCGGGGTTTCAAAAAAAGCAGCCATCAACCATCTGTGAGGAGCAACCGATATGAAATGTCCTTATTGCGGCTACCTGGAGAGTAAAGTCATCGACACCCGACCCACAGAGGATGGATCGTCCATCCGCAGACGGCGGGAATGCATGGAATGCGCCAAGCGGTATACGACGTATGAAAAAGTGGAGACCCTGCCCATCCTGGTCATCAAGAAGGATCATTCACGCGAACCCTTCGACAAGGAAAAGATCATCAACGGACTGGTGCGCGCCACCCAGAAGCGGCCCGTCTCCATGCAGCAAATGGAACAGATCGCCGATGACATCGAGCGGAGCATCTCCAATCGGATGGTATCGGAGATCACCTCCGACGACATCGGCAACATGGTGATGGAACGGCTCAAATCCGTGGATGAAGTCGCCTATGTGCGTTTTGCCTCCGTCTATCGTCAGTTCAGGGATATCAATACCTTCTTCGAGGAAATCAAAAGCCTCATGGATAAAGACCTGGATCCTCGCTGATCCGAAACAGCATCACGCGCTGACAGACCGGACCTCACCGTCCGGTCTGTTAGCGCGTGATGCCCCTGATGACGTGGTTTTACCTTGGTGAAGACCGGATCCATCCCTCCATCGAGGAGGGCCTTCTCCTGCAAAAGGGACTGATGTTAAAAATCAGTTAAGTCAGCAGCTTATGTTGGTAAATCAAAACCTCCTGTGATACCTTTAATTTAGGTATACAGGAGGTTTATTGATGGCTGAAAAGATATTGATCATTGATGATGAAGAACATATCGTGGAATTGATCCGCTACAATCTGGAGGGTGCCGGCTACACCACCTTTGAAGCATATAATGGTATCGACGGGCTGGCTCTGGCGAAAAAAGAAGTGCCGGATCTGGTCCTGTTGGACCTCATGCTGCCGGGCATGGACGGACTGGAAGTCTGCAAGGCCATGCGCAGTGATGAGAAGCTGAAGAACCTGCCCATCATCATGCTGACGGCGAAATCAGAAGAGATCGACAAGATTCTGGGGCTGGAGCTGGGGGCCGATGATTACATCACCAAGCCTTTTTCCGTCCGCGAACTGTCTGCCCGGGTCAAAGCACTGCTGCGGCGCACCAACATCCAGGAGGCGGAACAGGAGTTGGCTTTATTCGGCGATGTCGAAGTGGAATATCTCAAACATGAGGTCCGTAAAAAGGGTGAAAAAGTGGATCTGACCCTGAAGGAATTTGAACTGCTGGAGATCCTGATCCGCAACAACGGCAAAGTCCTGACCCGGGATCTGCTCTTAGACAAGATCTGGGGCTATGAGTACGTGGGAGAGACGCGCACCGTGGATGTGCATATCCGCCACCTCCGCCAGAAGCTGGAAGAGGATGACAGGAATCCGCGCTTCATCGAAACGGTGCGGGGCATTGGCTACCGGTTCAACGGCAGCCCGGACCGTTGAAAAGCCGGATCCAGATCGCCTTCATCAGTCTCCTGAGTCTGATCCTCCTTGCCGGCATCACCGCGTTCTATCTGTTTGCCCGCAGTGAAGCGCAGATTCATGAGCTGGATCGGCTGGAGCAGACGGCGGCCATCCTGGCCGAATCTGGGAGCGGTGAAGGCTTTGCTGCATGGGCACCATCGCTGGAGGCACAGACCCTCAGCTATCTTCATTTTGATGCGGCGGGCACTCTGATCTCATCCTCAGAGGGCCTGGCCCCTGAGCTTGTCTCCGGTCCCGGGCTGCGTGATCTTCTGCAGCGGGGAGAAGGCTCAGCCACACTGGTGGCCGGAGATGCTTCTTATTTTACAGCGGTCAGTCCACTGCCGGGCGGTGGAAGTCTGGTCCTCACCGAACCCATCGAAACGGTGAGTTACATCATGGATGATCTGCGCAATCAGATCCTTTTCGGCGGTTTTCTGCTCTTTGTCCTGGGCGGGCTGGGCACCTGGTACATCTCCGGGCGATTGATGAAACCCATCGAAGAGCTGACGGAAGCCACCGGACGCATCACCGATGGAGAGCTGTCCCACCGCATCCAGCTCAACGATCTGGAAGATCTGGCCCCGGTGGCCTCGCATTTCAATCATCTGGCGGACCGGCTGGAAACGACGATTTTGGATTCTCTGAGCAATCAGAACCAGCTCCACGCCATTCTGACCTCCATGAATTCAGGGGTCATCGCAGTGGACGGGAAGGATAAGATCCTGATTTTCAACGCCTTTGCCCGCAAGATCTTCGGGATCTTCACCGAGCCCATCGGCAAAGATATCCGCGATGTGATCAAAAGCGAGGACGTGGAACAGATCCTTGAAGAATCCGAGGAATTTCAGGAACTGCGCCTGCGCCGGTCCGGAAAAACCGTGGTCCGTTTCAAGACCACGGAGCTGATCACCGATCGAAACTTCCACCGCGGTAAAGTCACTGTCATTCAGGACGTCACTGATCTCAAGCGATTGGAACAGATGCGCAGCCAGTTTGTGGCCAACGTTTCCCATGAACTCAAAACACCGCTCACCTCCATCAAAGGCTTCGCCGAGACCCTGCGGGATGTGGAGGATCCGGTCATCCGCAATAAATTCCTCGATATCATCGATGCCGAAGCGGAGCGCCTGCGCCGCCTCATCGAAGATATTCTGTCCCTGTCCTCCATTGAAAGCCTTGAATCCTCCCCGAAAGAACTCATCAAAGCAGCGGAATCCACCATTGACGGACTGCATCTTCTCGAAGTCCAGGCCCGCAGTAAAAACATCGATCTGTCCCTGATCATCAAAGGAGAGCCTGAATTCATCGGGGATGAGGAAATGTACCGCCAGCTCATCATCAACCTGGTGGACAATGCCATCAAGTACACCGACAACAATGGCCGGGTCAAAGTCCGGTTGGAAGAGGAGGCAGAACAGGTCATTCTCTCCGTTCAGGATAACGGTGTCGGGATCCCGGCGGATCATCTGCCCCGTCTGTTCGAACGGTTCTACCGTGTCGACAACTCCCGTGACCGGGCCAAAGGCGGCACCGGCCTGGGACTGGCCATCGTCAAGCACATCACCCTGGCCTTCGGCGGAACCATCACCGTGGATTCCAGAGAAGGGGAAGGCACCACCTTCACCGTCAGTCTGCCGGCCCACCGCAACCGCAATCAGCCCCCCGGCACCCGGATCCAGACCATCAAGTTCAACGGGTGAACTTTCAATCGGAACAGCAGGGAGGATCCTGGTCAATTCAGCATGCAAAATGATCCTGTGGAAACAGAAGATAAGCCAAAGTCGGTAGAATCCCAGCCTGGGGGTTGGATCGATCCCGCCATGAGACTGGAGATCCCAGTCTCATTTCACGTCTGACAGGGAACTGTATCTGTTTTTAAATGAAGGTTTCTATCTATATCTCTTCATTGGCTTTCTTCATTGACTTTCTTTATTGGCTTTCTTCAATGGCATTCTTCAATGTTGATTTTCGATGATATCCTTGAATGATGTTCTTGAATGATG
>CAYYVR010000003.1:26538-40142 GCA_964475185.1 uncultured Clostridium sp.
CTTGAATGATGTTCTTGAATGATGATCTTCAGGGGTGATCCTTAATGGTGATCTTCGATGATGATCTTCACCGGAAGGACTTCACCTGAAGGACTTAACAAAGGCATAACAGATCCAAAACAAAACCGAAACAGTGAGTGAGTAATATTAGGGTTGTGAGAAACAAACAAGAAAAAAATGTTCACTCAAATTCAGGAGGAAAGAATTTTATGAAAAGAAACAGAATCGTCACCTTGATCGCATCGGCGCTCATCGTCTCCAGCCTGGCGGCTTGTGCACCAGCTGACAGCAACACCACCGCAGCAGGCGTCACAGGAGATACCACCGCAGCAGATACCACTGCTGCCGGCGAGCAGCTGTCCGGCAAGATCGAAACGGACGGATCTTCCACGGTCTATCCGCTCTCAGAGGCGATCATCGAAGCCTATGCAGAAGTTCAGCCCGGTCTCACCGTCACCGCATCCCCCTCAGGATCTTCAGCCGGTATCGAACGCCTGGTCAATGGCGAGATCGACATCGCCGCAGCATCCAGAAAGATCAAGGATTCTGAAATCGAAGAAGCCAAGGGCAAAGGCATCGACATCGTGGAACTCCAGGTCGGGATCGACGGGATCGCCGTCGTCGCCAACACGAACAATCCAGTCAGTGAAATGACCTTTGACGATCTGCGCCTGATCTTCGGCAAAGACGCTGCCATCAAGACCTGGAAAGAAGCCAATCCGGCATTCCCTGACCTCCCGCTGGCTCTGTTTGCGCCCGGAACATCCTCAGGAACCTTTGAATACTTCACAGAAGTCGCCCTGGAGACCAAGAACGAACAGCGCGCAGCCGACGTTCAGGTGTCCGAAGATGACAACGTCCTGGTGACCGGTGTTTCCGGATCCGAAGGCGGACTCGGGTACTTTGGCTACACCTACTATGAAGAAAACATGGATAAGCTCAAAGCCATGAAGATCAACGGCGTTGAAGCCACCCAGGCCACCATCCTGGATGGAACCTACCCGCTGGCCCGCCCGATCTTCCTCTATGTCAGCAAAAAAGCCGTGGCCGAAAAGCCTGAAGTGGCAGATTTCCTCAACTTCTACCTGGACAACGCCATCGAGCAGGCCAAAGAGATCAAGATGGTGCCTGCCACCCAGGAAGCCATCGATGCCTCCAAGGCTGCTCTGACCGAGTAAGACTGCAAATCCTTCCCAGATTTCATGAAGAGGACCCCCGCGGTCCTCTTCGCTTATTTGCAGACGGTCAGAAGAGAAGGCCGGTGGAAATGAAGAGTTAACACAACCTTAACACGGCGATAGTATTGCGTTTACGCTGGCAGAATACTATAACAAATGTATGATTAAAAATCAGTAAGGAGCAACGATCCAATGGAACGACAACAGTCTTTGACCCGGAAATCCAAATTTCGTTTAAATGAAGCCATCATTGAAAATATCATCCGCTTTTTCACGCTGGCGACGATCCTGATCACCGGGATGATCATTTTTACGCTGGTTTCCGAATCTGCCAGCTTTTTCGCCCACGTCAGCCTGGATCAGTTCCTGCTGGACGATACCTGGCTGCCGCTGTTCACGCCGGGGCGCTTCGGCATCTGGCCGCTGGTGGTGGGCACGCTGAGCATCGCATTCTATTCGATGCTGGTGGCGATCCCCCTGGGCCTTGGATCCGCCGTGTTCTTATCCGAATATGCCCATCCCTCGGTACGGGCCTTCATCAAGCCGGTTCTTGAAGTGCTGGCCGGCGTCCCATCCATCGTTTACGGATTTTTCGCTTTGAATTACATCACGCCGGCCCTGCAGGCCATCGTCCCATCCACGGAGATCTTCAACATCCTGTCTGCGGCCATCGCTGTGGGAATGATGACGCTGCCCATGGTGGCGTCTCTGTCGGAAGATGCCATGAATGCCGTTCCCAACGCCATGCGCAACGGTGCCTACGCCCTGGGCGCCACCCGGTTTGAAGTGGCCCGCAACATCGTGATCCCGGCAGCCAAATCCGGCATCATTTCCTCCTTTATCCTGGCCATCTCCCGGGCCGTGGGCGAGACCATGATCGTGGCCATTGCCGCCGGGTCCAAGCCCATGATGACCTTTAATCCGTTCAAGTCCATCCAGACTATGACCGGCTACATGGTCGCCACCAGCACCGGGGAGATCGGCGTGGGCACCATCCAGTATCAGTCCATTTACGCCGTGGGGATCGTTTTGTTCCTCATCACGTTCGTTTTGAATCTCATCGCCCGTCAGTTCGTCGGCCGAAAGAGGAGGGGATAGCATGAAGAAAACGGAACCAAACCTCAAGCCGGCATCCGGCTATGTCCTCTCCGAGGAGGAACAGCGGGAGCTGGCCGGCATTGCCCGGCGCAAACGGACCAACGCCATCTGGCGCGGTATTTTCTTTGCCTGCACCATCATCGCCATGGTGTTCCTCGGCGTGCTGCTCTATCAGATCCTGGCAGCCGGACTGCCCCATCTGTCCTGGGATTTTCTCACCAGCTTTCCCTCGAGAAAGCCGGAGAAGGCCGGCGTCAAAGCCGCCCTGGCCGGTTCGGTCTGGATCATGGTGCTGACGGCCCTGATCTCCTTCCCCCTGGGGGTCGGCGCGGCCATCTATCTGTATGAATACAGCCCGAAAAATAAACTGACCCGATTCCTGGAGCTGAATATCGGCAATCTGGCCGGCGTGCCCTCCATCGTCTACGGGATGATCGGTCTGTCCATCTTTGCCAACATCATGGGTTTTGGCCGGACCATTCTGACCGGTGCACTGACTCTGTCCCTGTTGATCCTTCCGGTCATCATCACCTCCTCAGTGGAAGCGCTGAAGACGGTGCCGGATTCCATGCGCCAGAATGCACTGGCCCTGGGCGTCACCAAGTGGCAGATGATCACCGGTGTCGTGCTGCCCTTTGCCGCACCGGGCATCGTCACGGCCTGTATCCTGGCCATCTCCAGAGGAATCGGCGAAGCAGCCCCCCTCCTGGTGGCGGGGGCCGTGGGGATGATCCTGGCGGTGCCGGACTCGGTCTTTGATCAGTATACGGTATTGCCCATTCAGATCTATGACTGGACGGGCCGGGCCATCACGGAATTCCACAGCAAAGCGTCTGCCGGGATCATCGTGCTCATGGCGATCCTCCTGTTCTTCAATATTACGGCCGTGGTCATCCGCAGAAAATTCGGCAAGCGCTATGAGTAGGAGAAACGAATGATGAATTATGCCATAGAAGTGGAACACCTTAATTTTTACTACGGCGACAAGATCGCCCTGGAAGATGTCGATATGAAGATCCCGCAGAACCAGGTCACCGCCCTGATCGGTCCTTCCGGCTGCGGCAAATCCACCTTTCTGCGCTGTTTGAACCGCATGAACGACCTCATCGAAGACACCCGGACAGTCGGCCTGATCAAGTATCACGATCAGGATATCAATGCCCCGGAGGTCAATCTGGTGACCCTGCGCCAGCAGGTGGGGATGATTTTTCAGAAAGCCAATCCCTTTCCCAAAAGCATCTATGAAAATGTCCTGTTCGGACCCAAGCGCCACCGCAGGATGTCCAAAACGGAGCAGGATGAACTGGTGGAATCTTCGCTGCGCGGGGCCGCCCTGTGGAACGAAGTCAAAGATAACCTGCACAAAAGCGCCTTTGAACTCTCCGGGGGTCAGCAGCAGCGCCTCTCCATTGCCCGGGTCATCGCCGCCAAACCCGATGTCATTCTGATGGATGAACCGACGTCAGCCCTGGATCCGCTGTCCACACAGAAAGTGGAGGAGCTGGTCCAGGAGCTGAAAGCGAAGTATACCATCGTCATCGTCACCCATAACATGCAGCAGGCGGCCCGGATCTCCGATTTCACCGGCTTTTTCCTCAATGGCCGGATGATCGAACACGACACCACCCCCAATATCTTCTACAATCCGAAAGATAAGAAGACGGAAGACTATATCTCCGGAAGGTTTGGCTAATGGAAGCAAGAAAAACAGATCAGATGATCGAATATCATCAGAACGAAATGAATGAAATGGAACCTGCGAAGATCCAGGATCAGGCGATGCCGGAGGGGGTCCGGCCCCAAGCCCAGCGGGAAGTCAAAGCGCAGGTCACCCTGAAATCCGGCCGGTCCCGGGAGGCAGATCCCGCCCCCAGCATCATCAAAGTCCGGAACATGAGCTTCTGGTATGATCAGTTCCAGGCGCTCAAAAATCTGGATCTGGACATCCGCAAAAATGAGATCACCGCCCTGATCGGTCCCTCCGGCTGCGGCAAGTCGACGTTTCTGCGCTGCTTAAACCGGATGAATGACCTGATCCCCAAGACCCGGGTGGAAGGCAGCATCGATTTCCATGACCGGGACGTCAACGAAGATTTCGACATCATGGTCCTGCGCAAGAAGATCGGCATGGTGTTCCAGAAACCCAATCCCTTTGATATGTCCGTCTATGACAATGTCGCCTACGGGCCCAGGATCCACGGGATCCGGAACAGGCAGGAACTGGACCGCATCGTCGAGACCAGCCTGAAAAAAGCAGCCATCTGGGATGAGATCAAAAACCGGCTCCACGACAACGGTCTTTCCCTGTCCGGCGGGCAGCAGCAGCGCCTGTGCATCGCCCGGACCCTGGCCACCAATCCTGAGATCATCCTCATGGATGAACCCACCTCAGCGCTGGATCCCATCTCCACGCAGAAGATCGAGGAGCTGATGGAGTCGCTGAAAGAGGAATACACGGTGGTCATCGTCACCCACAATATGCAGCAGGCCGGCCGCACCGCAGACGAGACGGTGTTTTTCCTGAACGGCGAGATCATCGAATCGGGCCGTACCGCCAAAATCTTCACCAATCCGGATGACAAGCGAACCGAGGAATACATCTCGGGCAGATTCGGCTAACGAAAGGGGTAATTACAATGTCAGTGAAACAAATACAAAGCGGACTTTTAAGCATCAACAACCATCTGGTGCGAATGGCCCTGTTGGCCGAGGAACAGATCCGGGACGCCATGCGCGCCCTGGAGGAGAAAAACGTGGAGCTGGCCGAGCAGGTCAAAGCCCAGGACGGGATCATCGATGATCTGCAGCGCGTGGTGGAGGATCAGTCCATCAAACTCATCGCCACCCAGCAGCCGGTGGCCGCAGATTTGCGGACGCTCTTTACCACCATCAAAATCGTCACCGATGTGGAGCGCATGGCGGATTATGCCGTGGATATCGCCCGCATCGCCATCCTTCTGAAAGATGAAGAGATCTCCCATTGCATCGGAGAGCTGCGCAACATGACGGAGATCGTCTGCGTCATGCTCCGGGACTCCATCGATGCCTATACCGCCAAAGATGACGACCGCGCCTATGAGATCACTAAAATGGACGATGAAGTGGACCTGGGACTCATGAATCTCATCAAATTCCTCTACTACGACCTGGGGCATGAAGAGGACTCCCAGTTCAAGGCGTCTCAGCTGAACTTCGTGGCCAAATACCTGGAACGCATCGGGGATCATGCCACCAACATCTGTGAGTGGACCATCTACATCGTGACTGGCGAGTACGTGGAACTCAACGTCTAAGGAAACTCAAAAAAAACATCGGGATCATCTCAGGAGATGACTCGGTTCAAAAGGGCTGTTCGGCAAGTGCCGGACAGCCCTTTTGAATGTTACCGGAAAGAGGACAGGGAAGACGGTGCGGCCAGAGTACCGGAAGGAACAGGGAAGGACAGTGCGGCCGAAGGGACTGTGAGTAGATTTCATGGCTGGGGCGGAAAAATATATTTTTTTCGATGCAGGCAGAAAAATTAATTTAGGACAATGAGACTTTATGTAATTGTTTGCAGGTTTTACCGGTCTGATGACATTTCAATGCTCTATTGAATAATAAGTTATAGAAAACTAAATTATCGGGATTTAAAAATTGAATACAATTAAATAAAGGATTAATTTCGGACTGTTGACATTACTCAATGAAATTGTTTAAAATTGTCGAGGATATAACAATAAACCATGGAGGTCATCATGAACAAGAAACTAATGAGTTTAGTCCTCGCAAGCTTTATGGTCCTGGGAGCCTGTGCCAATGGCACGGGGAATACCACAACGGCCAGTACGGAACCGGGGAACACCACGACGGCGGAATCCACTGGCAGTGAAACCGCACAGAAGGATGCCGATCAGACGTACAACGGGTTTCTCTCCGCTGAACCCACCAGTCTGGATCCGGCCAAAGCGTCGGACAATTATGCCATTTCTGTACTGCTGGCGATCCAGGATCCGCTGGTCCTGATCCGCGACGGAGAAGACGGCAAAATCGTCTATGAAGGCGGAGCGGCTGAAAAATGGGATATCTCAGAGGATGGCAAAGTCTACACCTTCCATCTGCGTGACAATGTCTGGTCCGACGGCCAGGCGGTGACGGCTGAAGATTTCGCCTATGCCATCAAGCGGGCCATCGATCCCAACACCGGATCCCCGTATTCCTATCTCCTGGAACCCATCATGAATGCCGCCAAAGCCACCGCAGGAGAAGTCAGCATCGATGAAGTCGGCGTCAAAGCCGTGGATGCCAAGACCCTGGAGATCACCCTGGAAAACCCGACACCGCACTTTTTAGGGGTCTGTGCCAACAGCGTCATGTTCGCCGTCCGCAAGGATGCCGTGGAAGCCCATGGTGAAAAGTACGGTTCAGAAGCCGATACCGTCATCTCCAACGGAGCACACAAGATCGCGGAGTGGGTCCACAATTCCAAGATCCGTCTGGAAAAGCATGACCAGTACTGGAATGCAGAGAACGTGAACTTCACCACCGTCAATATGCCCATCATTGCCGATGCCAACACGCTGATGAGCTCCATGGAAACCAATGAGATCGACTCCGTGGCCACCAACCTCGGCGAATGGCAGGAACGCTTCAAGCAAAATGAAAACATCGAATACCGCCGCGTTGAGAATCCATCGACCTTCTTCATGAGCTTCAACACCAAGGATGAGCTGTTCAAGAACGTCAAAGTCCGCAGAGCCTTCGGTGCCGCGTTGAACCGCACCGATGCCAACGATGTCATCTGGTATGGCAACAACACACCGGCTCAGGGCTGGGTCCCGGGCAACATCTTCGTCGGGGAGCAGTCCTACCGCGAAAACACCGAAAATCTCATTGAAAAACTGCATACCGATGTGCCGGATCCCAAAGCCCTCCTCATCGAAGGCCTCAAGGAACTGGGCATGAGTGAAGATCCTTCCCAGATCAGTGTCTCCATCAACCTGGGATCCACCGATCAGTGGTTCAGGACCTACGGGGAATACCTCCAGCAGGTCATGAAGGAAAAGCTGGGTGTCAACCTGCAGGTCGAACAGATGGAATGGACCGTGTTCTCAGACCGTGTATCCAAAGGCGACTATCAGATGGGCTACATGGCCTGGGGGTCTGAACTGTCTGAACCGCTTGCCATGCTGGCGCTGCACACAACCAATGCAGATCAGGTCGGGACCGGATGGTCTAATGCTGAATTTGATGATCTCATCGCCAAAGCGCAGATCGAACAGGATGATGCCAGACGGCTGGAGCTCTACCAGCAGGCTGAGCGCATCCTCATGGAAGAACTTCCGGTCTCTCCGGTCGTCCACTCCGTATCCAACAACTTCACCTACAAATATGTCAAGGCGCTGGATTTCAATCCCTTCTCCAATCTGGGATTCCGGGCAGGCTTTATTTCAGGCAGATAAGAAAAACATTCGGACGCCCTCTTATGAGGGCGTTCCCAATGAGAAGAAATAATTCGATCACTGCAGGTCGTTCACGAACAGGCCGCTGCGGCAGGCTGAAAAGTCAGATCATGCGATCTTGCCGGCTCCGAAATCCAGGTGATCTGGTTTCCGGAGCCGGGCGCGGACCTGCATTAAAGACAAACAACGAAGGGGAAGGAAATGGCTCGATATATCATAAACCGAATCTTCATGATGGTAGTGACGCTGTTCATTGTCATCCTGATCACTTTTTTTCTGATGCACTCGATCCCGGGCAATCCGCTGGCCGGGATGGCCAAGAAACTGCCGGAACAGACGCTGATCAATTACGAGAAAAAATACGGACTGGATAAGCCGATCCTTGAACAATTCGGGATTTTCATGAAAAATCTCGTCACTGAAGGGGATCTGGGGGAATCCATCACCTATGCCGGCCGTTCCATCACACAGACCATCCGGGAGACCGCACCCATTTCGGGGCGGCTGGGTCTCACCTCACTGGCCATTGGGGTCACCATCGGAGTATCCCTTGGCATCATTGCAGCGCTGAACCGAAATCGATGGCCGGACTATCTGGTCATCTTCATTGCCATGGTGGGGGTCACCATACCGGTCTTTGTGCTGGCGGCGCTGCTGCAGTATCTGTTTTCGACGAAACTCGGGGTTTTGCCCACGTCGGGCTGGGGAGAAGCCAAACACATGGTGATGCCGGTGGTGGCCATGTGCTTCGGACCCATTGCCACCTATGCCCGGTATACCCGGAGCAACGTGCTGGAAGTCATGGGGCAGGATTACATCCTGACGGCGGAAGCCAAGGGCGTATCGCATTTTAACATCATCACCCGTCATGTCCTGCGCAATGCCATGCTGCCGCTGATCACCATCCTCGGCCCTCAGCTGGCCGGTGTGTTCACCGGATCCTTCGTGGTGGAGCGGATGTTCTCCATTCCGGGCCTGGGTTTTTACTTTGTCAACTCCATCACTGCACGGGACTATACCATGATCATCGGCACCACGATTTTCTATGCGGCTTTATTCATCATCTCCCAGCTGGCGGTGGATATTGTCTATGGACTGGTGGATCCGAGGATCCGGGTCGAAGGGAAGAGGTAAATCATGCAGCAGATACCAATCGAAAAATTCAGGCGGATCCCCGCCAGTGAAAAAAATGCCGATTTTCTGGCCCGGCCCAAAGTCACATACTGGACGGACGCCTGGCGGCGTTTCCGGCAGAATAAAATTGCCCTGGCAGCCCTGATGATGCTGACCCTTTTGATCATCATGGTCATTTTCGGCCCCATGATCTCCGGCTACACCTATGATGTCGGTGTGGGGGCAGACCGCAATCTGCCGCCCAGTGCCCAGCACTGGTTCGGCACCGATGAACTGGGACGCGACAGTTTCACCCGCATCTGGATCGGCGGCCGGGTCTCCATCATCATCGGCATCACCGGCGCCCTGATCTCCATGGTCGTGGGCAGTATCTACGGCGCGGTTTCCGCCTATGCCGGCGGCACCGTGGATAATCTGATGATGCGGATCGTGGAGGTGCTGAGCTCGGTGCCCTATCTCCTGGTCGTTATTCTGATCCAGGTGTTTTTCCAGGAACGCAACATCGGCACCATGATCTTTGCCCTGACGCTGACGGGCTGGCTGGGCATGGCCCGTATGGTCCGCGGACAGCTGCTGTCGCTGAAAAATCAGGACTTCATCATGGCGGCGCAGACCCTGGGGGTCCCCACCTGGAAGATCATCCAGCGCCATCTGATCCCCAATACGCTGAGCGTCATCATCGTATCCGTCACCTTTGACATTCCCGGCTATATTTTCGCGGAAGCCTTTCTGTCCTTCCTGGGCATCGGCATCGCCTCACCCATGACCTCATGGGGAGCCATGGCCTCAGCCGCCCAGCAGAAATTCCTGTTTTATCCCTACCAGCTGTTCTTCCCGTCCCTGATGATCGCGCTGACCATGCTGTCCTTTACGCTGCTGGGCGACGGACTCCGGGATGCGCTGGATCCCAAACTGAGACGATAGGAGACGCATATGAAAAAAACAGATCAGAAGAACCTCAATCATCAGGTGCCGGATCAACCGGCATCCCAGCAGGGACGGGTCCTCACCGTGGAAAATCTGGAAGTATCATTTCATACCTACGCCGGAGAAGTCCGGGCCGTCCGTGATGTCAGTTTCCATGTCGACAAAGGCGAGACGCTGGCCTTTGTCGGAGAATCCGGCTGCGGAAAGACCGTCACCGCCAAGGCCATCATGCGGCTTTTAAAAACACCGCCGGCGGAGATCAAGAGCACCTCAAAGATCCAGTTCCTGGACAAGGATGTGCTCAGACTCAGCGCCCGGGCGCTGCGCCAATACAAGGGATATGACGTGGGCATGATCTTTCAGGATGCCATGACCTCGCTGAATCCCACCATGACCTGCGGCAGTCAGATCGTGGAGGCGATCCGCATCCACACCAGCCAAACAAAGGAAGAAGCGAAGCAGACGGCGCTGGCCCTCTTGCGCGCCGTGGAGATCCCCAATCCTGAAAAGCGCTTTTCCCAGTATCCTCATCAGCTCTCCGGGGGACTGCGTCAGCGCGTCATGATCGCCATCGCCCTGTCCTGCGATCCGAATCTGCTCATTGCCGATGAGCCCACCACGGCACTGGATGTGACCATCCAGGCGCAGATCATGGGCCTGCTCAAGGAGCTGCAGAAAAAAAGCGGCACCGCCATCATTCTGGTCACCCATGATCTGGGGGTCGTGGCAAACTTCGCCGATCGCATCCAGGTCATGTATGCCGGTCAGATCATGGAGACGGGGACCACCCGTGAGATCTTCAGCAATCCGCGCCACCCCTATACATGGGCCTTGCTGCGCTCCATTCCGCGGCTGGATTCCAAAGACAAGGAAGAGCTTTATTCCCTGAAGGGGACCCCGCCGGATCTGATCCTGCCCCTGACAGGCTGCCCCTTTGCCGATCGCTGTGATTACGCCATGGAGATCTGCCGGGAAGCGCAGTATGAACAGAAACTTTCATCCACTCATAAGACCTGGTGCTGGCTGGAGCATCCCGATGCGCCAAAAGTCAGCCGGCCGGTGTAGGAGAAACTATGGAACGACAAAAATTATTGGAAATCAAAAATCTGAAACAGCATTTTCCGGTGGGGCGCAAACTGGTCCTTAAAGCCGTGGACGGCATCTCCTTTGACATCTACAAAGGCGAGACCTTCGGCCTGGTGGGGGAATCCGGCTGCGGCAAAACCACCACGGGACGGACGATCCTGTCCATCTATGAACCCACCGACGGGGAGATCTTCTTTGACGGAGAAAATATCGTCGGTAAATCAGGCAGAGATCTGAAGCATTTTAAAAAGCGCGCCCAGATGATCTTCCAGGATCCCTATTCCTCCCTGGATCCGAGAATGACCATCGACGACATCATCAGTGAGGGGATCCGGGTCCACTTTCCCAACATGAAGGAAAAGGAGATCCATGACCGGGTATCGGCTCTGCTGGAACGAGTTGGTCTTAACAGCGAGCACGGCGCCCGGTTCCCCCACGAACTCTCCGGCGGCCAGCGCCAGCGGATCGGGATCTCCCGAGCCCTGGCGGTGGAACCCGATTTCATTGTCTGTGATGAACCGATCTCCGCACTGGATGTTTCCATCCAGGCCCAGATTGTCAATCTGCTCAACGAGCTCCAGGCTGAAACCGGATTGACCTATCTGTTCATTTCCCACGATCTGTCCATGGTCAAGCACATTTCCGACCGCATCGGCGTGATGTATCTTGGGTCGATGATGGAGATCACCGCCAATGACAAATTATATGACCGGCCGCTCCATCCCTATACCCAGGCGCTGATCGCCGCGATCCCGATCCCGGATCCCGAGCGGTCCGATGCCGGCATGGTGATCAAACTGGAAGGGGAGATCCCTTCGCCCATCGATCCGCCGCCGGGCTGCAAATTCTCCACACGCTGTCCCTACGTCATGCCGATCTGCCAGGAGCAGATCCCCATCCTCAAAGAAGTGGAGCCGGACCATTTTGTGGCCTGTCACCTGGTCGACGACCTGCTGGCAAGGGGAGAACTGAAGCTGCCCTACGTCAAAACCGGATACAGTTCCGATGCGAAAACGGATCTGCAGGGATCCGCGGCCACGGCCCCCTTGGAGAATCAGGGGGAAGAACTGCTCGATGACACCAAAGCCAGGCCGCTTCCGGAGTCGGTCCGTAATAAAGTGCCATAAGATCAAAGGTCCGCTATCCATGATCCCGACGAGATCCGCAATCCAGCGGCAGACTGCCGGGCGCAGATCGGTTAACAGAGATAAATGTGCGGTTTCATGATATAATGAGAGTCTGGCAATTTGCCGGATTCTTTTTTTATCCGACTAATACATTACATAATATATAATATGCCAATTGAATTATGGTAAACCAACGACTCATCTGACTTTTCACGGCAAAAGCTTTTCCTGTTTGCGGTTTCTTCTGTCCATAGGGGCGAGGTTTGCTATAATAAGTTATAGAAATGAGGTGTTTCGATGAGCTATAACCGACTCATTCAAATCGACGGTAAAGTCGTCAGGCCAAGCAAGCGAAACCTGATCACTGAAGTGGACCCGGGCAGTCCCGCCGATCGTGCAGGGATCCGGCCCCAGGACCGGCTGATCCGGATCAATGAAGTGCTGGTCAAGGATATTCTCGACTACCGCTATCTGACAGCAGCCGAAGCCTTTGATCTGACGATCCAGCGCGGCAGCGGAGAGGATCTCTCTGAATTTGCCGTCAGCATCAGAAAAGATACGTATGAAGAACTGGGACTGTCCTTTGAAACCGGGATCATGGACAAAGCCAACAGCTGTTCCAACAACTGCATCTTCTGTTTCATCGATCAGCTGCCGCCGGGGATGCGGGAGACCCTGTATTTCAAAGATGATGATTCCCGGCTGTCCTTTCTTCAGGGAAACTTTGTGACACTGACCAATATGACTGAAAGTGACATTGACCGCATCATCCGCTACCGGATCAGTCCCATCAATATTTCCGTTCACACCACCAATCCCGATCTTCGCATCAAAATGCTGAACAACCGGGTGGCGGGCAAACTCTACGAACGGATGGAACGGCTGGCCGCCGAACGGATCCAGATGGGCGCCCAGATCGTACTGGTACCCGGGTACAACGATGGCGCTGAGCTGCTGCGGACGCTGCGCGATCTGGTGGAACTGTACCCATCGGTCACCGGGGTGGCCATCGTGCCCCTGGGCATGACCAAATACCGGGCGGGGCTGCCGGATCTGGTGCCCTTTGATGCAGCATCCTCTGCCGCTGTCATTGCCCAGCTGGATATCCTGCAGAAGGAGTTCATCGAGATCACCGGGTCAGAATTTGCCCGCTGCGCCGACGAATTCTACTGCATGGCCGGCATCGATGTTCCGCCGGAGGAATTCTACGACGGCTACAGTCAGCTCGAGGATGGCATCGGCATGATCCGCCTCTTCCGCGAGTCGGTGAAGGACACGCTGGAAGATCTTGACGCCGGCGCCGGCTCCTATACCTTTGTCACCGGAACTTCAGCCTATCAGGAGATCAGAGCGGCGGCCGACCGCATCGTTCAGGCAAATCCGATGATCCGGATCAACACGGTCCGGGTGGAGAATGATTTCTTCGGACATTCCATCACCGTGGCGGGACTCCTCACCGGAGGAGACGTCATCAAGACCCTGAAACGGGAAGGGGTCGGCGAATATCTCATCATGCCGCGGAACATGTTCCGGGCCGGCGAGGAGATCATGCTCGACGGCATCACCGTGGAGGATCTGGAGGCCGAACTGTCCACCCGCGTCGTCGTGGTCGA
>CAYYVR010000003.1:40242-45327 GCA_964475185.1 uncultured Clostridium sp.
GGAAAAATAAATTCAATCAGCACGGATCGCTGCGGTCCCTGCGTGAAACAACACGAAAGGCAGAGGGGGACCCTCTGTAAGGTGATCAATATGGGAAAACCGATCGTCGCCATCGTAGGGCGGCCCAATGTAGGAAAATCAACACTGTTCAATCGGCTGGCCGGTCATCGGATCGCCATCGTTGAAGATACTCCGGGGGTCACCCGGGACCGGATCTATGCCGACGCCGAATGGCTGAGCCATGACTTCAGGCTCATCGACACCGGCGGCATCGAACCCGAATCTATGGATGAGATCCTGGCTCAGATGCGGCGTCAGGCGGAAATCGCCATGGAGACATCCGATGTCATCATCTTCATGGTGGATGGCAAATCCGGCCTGGCCGACGCCGACCGCGAAGTGGCATCCATGCTGCGCAAGTCGGGAAAACCCGTGGTCCTTGCCGTCAATAAGATCGACAACATGCATGAGGCAGCCAATGCCTTTGAATTCTACAATCTGGGCATGGGCGAACCCTTTGCCATCTCCTCCAGCCAGGGACTCAACCTGGGTGACATGCTGGATGAAGTCGTTGCGCACTTCCCGCCTCAGTCGGAGCGTGAAGAGGAGGATGATACCATCCGCGTGGCCTTCGTCGGCAAGCCCAACGTCGGGAAATCCAGTCTGGTCAACCGCCTGCTGGGGGAAGAGCGCTCCATCGTCACCGATATTCCCGGCACCACCCGGGATTCCATCGACTCCTACATCGAATCCGAGGAGGGCAAATTCATCGTCGTCGATACGGCGGGCCTCCGACGCAAAGCCAAAGTCCGGGAGGATATCGAACGCTACTCCGGGATCCGGACCATGACCGCCATCGAACGGGCCGATGTCATTGCGCTGCTCATCGATGCCAATGAAGGCGCCACCGAACAGGATGAAAAAATCATCGGCTATGCCCATGAAATGAAAAAAGGCCTGCTCATCATCGTCAACAAGTGGGATCTGGTGGAAAAAGACGATAAGACCATGGATAAGTTCACGAAAGAACTGCGCATCCGCTTCCACTTCCTGAGCTATGTGCCGTTCCTGTTCATATCAGCCAAGACCGGCCTGCGCGCCCACAAAGTCCTCAAGGAAGTGGCCCGGGTCTATGAAAACTACTGCCGGAAGATCACCACAGGCCTCCTCAATGATGTGCTATCCAAAGCGCTGCTCATGAAAGAACCCCCTGTGGTGGCCAACCGCCGACTCAAAGTCTACTACGCCACCCAGACCGGCATCAAACCGCCGACCTTTATTCTTTTCGTCAACGACGCATCGCTGATCCATTTCTCCTATGGACGCTATCTGGAAAATCAACTCCGGGCCAGCTTTGATTTCGAAGGCACCGGAATCAAAATGGAATACAGAGAGAGGAAAGAAAGTTGAATATAGCATTCTTAGGCGGCGGTTCCTTCGGCACAGCCCTGGCCAAGGCCATGACCCTCATCGGTCATGACGTGGTGATCTGGGAGCGCAGCGAAGACCGTGTCCGTGAAATCAATGAAAACCACACCAACGATCAATATTTGAAAGGCATTCGTCTCCCCGAGGCCCTTTCAGCCACGGCTGATCTGACCGCCGCCCTTGCCGGGCGGGAGATCATCGTCCTGGCTGTACCGTCCAATGCGGTGAGGGAAATGGCGCAGAAGATCAAACCGCTCCTGACCGGAGATGAGATCATCGTTTCCATTGCCAAGGGGGTGGATCCCAAAACGCTGAAACCGCTGTCCCAGACCATCCATGATCTCCTCAAAAAAGATCCGGTGATCCTCTCGGGACCGTCCCATGCCGAGGAAGTGGCCCTGGATCTGCCCACCACCCTGGTGGCATCCTCCCGCAACGAGCTGGCCATGGTCCGTGTCCAGGAAGCGTTCTCCAGCGACACGCTCCGCGTCTACCGCAACCATGACCTCATGGGCGTGGAGATCGGCGGCGCGGTGAAGAACATCATCGCCCTGGCAGCCGGGATCTCCGACGGGATCGGCTATGGCGACAATGCCAAAGCCGCCCTGATGACGAGAGGAATGGCTGAGATCATCCGCATCGGTGAAAAAATGGGGGCCCAGACGGATACATTCTACGGCCTCACCGGCATGGGCGACCTCATCGTCACCTGCACCTCCATGCACAGCCGGAACCGCCGCTGCGGGATTCTCATCGGCCAGGGCAAGTCCATGGAGGAAGCCACTAAAGAAGTCGGTATGGTGGTGGAGGGGATCAAAGCCACCAAGGCCTTTTTCGAACTGGCAAAGAAACACAGTGTGGAAATGCCCATCACCGATGCCGTCCACCAGGTTCTGTTTGAAGACGTGACCCCCAAAGAGGCCGTGTTCAATTTAATGAACCGGGAACTGAAACGGGAATAACATAAGTTTTCAAGGGGGAGATCCCACGCGTTGGATCAACCCTTTCGCCTTCAGGGCCATTCCCTGGCATCCTCAGGATGAACCGAACAAAAAGCCTGGTGCTTTTTGACGGGTTCATCCTTTTTGTGAGCCATGGACCCCAAAAGGTGAGGGACTTCATGTATAATAGTGAAAGGAAACTACTATATATTGTGTTTTTCGGCCAGGTCAGGACCGACAGGTATCCATATCAGGTGAAGGTCCAGGGAAGCCAGGCAGGGCATCTGGAAACAGACAGGTCCTGCAGAGCCAGCCAGGATAAACATAGTGGAGCCAGTTACAGTTTACAAAAACCATCTGAAACCAATGGAAGGGATATAAATCCAGCTGAAGTCAAAGTCAGACAATGCTCCATGGAGAGGGAGTCAACCTATGTCAAAAACCAGAAAAGTCAAATTACGCTGGGGGCGCATCGCGATCCTGGGACTCGTCGTCGCCGCCCTGTTATCATATTTTTTGTATCAGCAGCATCTGCAGCGGGAAGCGGAGCGTCAGATCGAAGTCAACCGGGAAGTGGTCCGCGCCATGGAACTGCGATCGGTGACGGAGATCGAAGCGCGTCTGCGCGCCATCAAGGAAGAATACGGCATCGGCAAGATCGCCATCGCCGAGATCTCCGACCGCAAGTATTTTGAAGATTCCATCTTTATGGGGGACTCCGTCACCGAGTCCATCCGTCTCTACGATCTCCTGCCGCCTTCCAATGTGGTGGCAGCGGTGGGACGCAACACCCGGACTGCCCTCCAGGATGTGCCGCTTCTGGCCAACCTGTCGCCGGCCCGGATCTTCTTATGGTACGGCATGAACGATCTGGAAAATTTTTCCGACGCTGACGCCTTCATCGCCAGCTACGGCGAACTCATCGGACAGATCCATCAGACGCTGCCCGATACCGAGATCGTGCTGCTGTCCATCCTGCCGGCCAATGAAACCGCAGTCAGAAAACAGCCGAATCTGGCCGAAGAGCGGGTCACCGCTTTCAACGGCGCCATGAAAAAACTGGCGCAGGAATCAGACTGGATCTACCTGGATATCACCGAAACCGTCACCCCGGAACTCTATGAGCCCGACGGGATCCATGTCAAGCCGGCATTCTACACGCAACTGTTCAACTTCATCAAAAGGGAGTTTATAGAAAGACGATGAGCCGATTCAAAGGGTTTCTGAAACAGCATAAAGAGGGCCTGCGCAACCTGATCCTGGTCCTGGTCATGATCCTTTCGACCTTTGTGATCCTGCGCAGCCTGGGCATCGTTCACTTCAAGGCGCCGGATTTTGCCCAGATCCAAAGGGCGGTGGAGGCATCCGCCGATCCGCAGACCATGGTGTCAGGGGATGAGGCGGCCCTGCGCAAAAATTACGGGATCAATGCAAGGGATCTGGAAGCGTTCATCTACTACGCCCCCAGAAGCGCCATGGATGCCTCTGAGATCCTGATCCTTCAGGCGAAAAACGAATCATCGCTGGGCTCCTGGCGCAGCGTCATCGATGCCCGGCGCAGCACCCGGGCCGATATGTACCGCAACTACCGGCCAGAGGAGGCCCTGCTGTTGGAGGATTCTCAGCTGAAAGTCCAGGGTAATTTCCTGATCTTCATTTCTGCCCGAAATGTCAGTGAAGTCCAAGCCGCCGTCGAACAAAGCTTTCGTTGATGGAGAGATTCTGCCGTGATATTTAACAGCATTCCTTTTATTTTTCTGTTTCTGCCCGTATCGCTGATCCTTTATTATCTGACGCCGATGAAAGCACGGAATCTCACCATGCTTTTATTAAGCGTCCTGTTTTTCAGCTGGGGCAGCCCGCGATACATCGCGCTGATGGCGGTCTCCGTACTGGTCAACTACGGCCTCACCCTGGCCATGGACCGGATCCTGGTCCCGTCCCTGCGCAAGACCCTGTTCATCGGGATCCTCACCTTTAACCTCCTGATCCTGTTCGTCTTCAAATACCTGGGGTTCTTCTTCACCAACCTCAACGGTGTCTTTGGCACCCAGTTTTTCAGTGAACGGCTGGCGCAGCCCCTGGGGATCTCCTTTTTCACCTTCCAGGTCCTGTCCTATGTCATCGATGTATACCACGGGCGCTATGGCGCTGAGAAAGCCCCCCACAGGCTGGCCCTGTATTTCCTGATGTTCCCCCAGCTGGCCTCCGGGCCCATCATGCGCTGGGATGAGATCTCCCCGCAGCTGGAACCGCGCCTGATCCGGCCGGCGCTCATGGCGGAAGGGGCCGAACGCTTCACCATCGGTCTGTTCAAAAAAGTGTTCATCGCCAATACGCTGGGAGCGCTCTGGACCGTCGCCAGAAATTCGGATCCGGCGGGCCTGTCCATGCTCTTTGCCTGGGTGGGCATCCTTGCCTTCACCCTTTATATTTACTTCGATTTTTCCGGGTACATGGATATGGCCATCGGCGTGGCCAATCTGTTTGGCTTCCAGCTGCAGGAAAATTTTGATTTTCCCTACGTGGCCAAAAGCATCTCTGAATTCTGGCGGCGCTGGCACATGACCCTGGGACGCTGGTTCCGGGATTACATCTATATCCCCATGGGCGGATCCCGGGAAGGGACCGGCAAACTGATCCTGGCGCTGTTCACCGTCTGGTTCACCACCGGCCTGTGGCACGGCGCGTCCTGGAACTTCATCCTCTGGGGCCT
>CAYYVR010000003.1:45427-54992 GCA_964475185.1 uncultured Clostridium sp.
CTGATCCTGACCCGGCCGGCCGTTTTCCGGCGCTTTGCGAAAATGAAACGGCAGATGAACAACGCCCGCCGGGGCTTTTTCCTGCTCAGTCTGCTGATCCTGTTTGTCCTGTCCATTGCCTATATCCTGAACCAGAGCTTTTCGCCGTCCATGTACATCGGCTTCTAGGAGGGGAGAGACATGACCAGAAAAAAACCGAACATTAAACTGAGAAAATACCGCAATCTGCTTCTTCTGCTGTTTCTGATGACGATCCTTCTGGTGCCGGCCATTCATCTGGCACTGCCTGACCGTTCTTTTTCCGCGGTGGAGAACCGGACCCTCAAAGGGAAACCGGAATTCAGTCTGGCCTCTTTGTCCGACGGAAGCTTCGCCAAAGGGCTCACCGGCTATCTCGAGGATCAGTTCCCGCTGCGCGATCAGATGATCCGCCTCAAGGCCCGCATGGAAAAATGGCTGGGCCGGCAGGAAAACAACGATGTCTACATCCGTTCGGGTGAATATCTCATCGGCAAGTTCAGTCCCAATCCCGAGGAACTGACCCGGGAGAAGGCCGAAGTGCTCAACGCCTTTGCCAAGGCCCATGAGGACCGGTCCATCAGCATCATGCTGGTCCCCAATAAGATCGAGATCCTCAAAGACCGGCTCCCGGCCTACGCGCCCGCTGCCAGTCAGGCGCAGTACCTGAAGGACTTCTACAGCCAGCTGTCGCCGAAGATCAATGCCATCGATCTGATCCCCCGGTTCACCGACCTGAAAAACAACTATCTGTATTTCAGAAGCGATCATCACTGGACTCAGGAAGGCGCCTTCAGAGCCCAGGAGGAATTTTTACGTTCCCTGGATATGGAACCCCGCACAGAGGGGGAATATGATATCCGGAAAGTGGCTCAGGATTTTCTGGGAACGCTGACATCCAAGTCCGGCATCCCCCCCAATTCCGCCGATGAGCTGAATCTCTATGTCCCGCGGACACCGGAGGATCTGGTGGTGAACCTCACCGAAGAGCAGAAGAAGCTGACCTCTCTTTATCAGATGGATCTGGTGGAGGGACAGGACAAATATCTGGTCTACCTGGGCGGAAACTATCCGGTGGTGCGGATCACCACCACCAGTATCCAGGATCGCCGGCTCCTCATCATCAAGGATTCCTATGCCAATCCCTTTGTCCCGTTCATGACGAAGGACTTCAACGAGATCACCATGGTGGATCTGCGCTATTACACCGGCGATGTCAACGAGCTGGCACAGGAGTATCTGATCACCGACATCCTGGTGCTCTATAACATCAATACGTTCAATGATGATCATTCCATCCTGAATATCGGGGATGGCCTCAGTGAACCCCGTGTTTCCTTGGAGAAACAACCGCCGGTCCAGACTGACGCAGTGACCCTGACCACACGGTTTGATCCCTATGCCCAGGGGAATCTTCTGGTGACGCTGCGCAACACCACGAAGGACCAGATCGCCTACCGGCGGAAAATCACGCTGGAACAGCAAATCGGCGAAACCTGGCAGCCTCTCACCATGAATCCGGCCTATGAATGGGAGAACCGGGACCGCACGCTGGGTCCCTCGGCCAATGCCGAGTACATGGTCCGTCTGAACGATGCCTTCGGAGAACTGGCGGCCGGGACCTACCGGGTGGTCCAGACCTACGATCTCACCCAGCGGGCCGCCGCTGAGTTCACCATAGAACCCGATCCGCTGACCAATCCCTGATCGCCATGGATGGGGGTTCACCCAGAAATTCTGAGACCATAAACCCTGAAATACTGAGACCGCTAACCCTGAAACTCCAAGTCCCAAATCTGAACCACAAGCTCTAAACTCCAAAACCCAAAACCAAAACCCAAAAACCCATCATCAAATGCTTCGTTCTAAAAATTCGCCGTTCTGAAACTCAAAAAACAAAAAACTGAACATGGATCCGGGGGACGGATCCGTGTTCAGTTTTTTGATGGATCTCATGGCCAGAAGGCGCGGCGCATTGGGCTGTTATCGACGGGGGATCTCAAATTCATGGTCAAGGATCCTGGCGATTTTCTTCTCATCCTCCACCGGGATGAAATTCAGTTCCCGTTCGCGGACTTCCTGAAGCAGTTCCCGGTCCACCGGGGTGGTGTACAGGGGGATCTCGACAAAGCCCTGATTTTTATAAAGCTGGCAGGCCGCTGTGTTTTCCCTGGAGACGAACAGATAGATCCGGTCATAGCCAAGGTCTAAAAGGGCGCGCTCCGCCGTATGGATCAGTTGGGTGGCAAAGCCCCGGCCCAGGGAATCCTTTCGGGTGAACAGGTAGGTCAGGGTGGGTTCCCCCTTGAATTCACAGACGAAGAGGCAGGAGACCATGTCCCCGTCATCATTGAAGGCGGCAAACGAAGCCTCATCCAGGAACCGTCCGTAGTAGCCCTTGAACACCATGGAGATTTCTTTCATCGTATCATGAAGGGATTCACCCTCATAATCCGGGGTCCCGATGTAGGAATCCAGCATGATTTGAGCAATGTCCTGGATCTGATCCCTGTCCACGGGCCGGATGTCATGATCCCCGGCGGGATAGGCATCAAGATACTTTACCATTTTGATCCTCTGTGCCATGGTTGCCTCCTTTGATCCTTTTCTTTTAGTATAGGATTCCATTCTGATTTCTGCAACCGAAATTGGCAACTCAACGTGTTAGAATAGAAGCATTGAACAAGAAGGAGGAACCGCCCTTGAAGTTTATCCATTTAGGCGACCTGCATATCGGCAGGACCTTTGAAGCGCGTCCCATGCTGGAGGATCAGATCCACATCCTCAGGCAGGTCCTGGACCTGGCGAAAGAGCGCCGGCCTGATTTCGTCCTCATTGCCGGGGACATCTATGACCGCTCGGTGCCGCGGGAAGAGGCCATCGCCATCTATGATGCGTTCATCACCGAACTGGTCCTCGACCTTTCCATTCCCGTCTTCGCCATCTCCGGCAACCATGACTCCGCCCGCCGTCTGGAAGGCCTCAATGGCCTCCTGCGGCGTTCCGGCTACCATATCTGCGGCAGTCTGAAAAATCCCCTGGAGAAGATCGAACTGGCAGATGAACACGGACCGGTGGATCTTTATATGATGCCGTATAAAGACATGCATGGCGCCCGGGCCATTTTTGAGATCACCGACACCCGGGATCACACGGAGACCGTCCGGCGGATCCTGTCGACACTGCCCTGCAGCGGCAACCGCCGGATCCTGGCGGCCCACAATTATTTCGGCGTCAACGGACAGAACCTTGAGGAGTCCGATTCGGAACGGCGCATCACCGTCGGCGGAGAAGACGTCATCGACGCCAGTGTGCTGGATGATTTCCATTATGTGGCCCTCGGCCACCTCCACAAAGCCCAGCGGGTAGGCCGGGACGCGGTCCGTTACGCCGGATCGCTGCTCAAGTACTCCGCCTCCGAAGCCCATCATCAAAAAGCCATCACCTGGGTGGAAATGGATGAAGCCGGCAATGCCAGCGTGGAACTGGTGACGGTGGATCTTCTGCGGGATCTCAGAAAAATCAGCGGCAGCTTCAGTGATCTGCTCCAGACGGGTTTTCTGGAGAAAAAAGATGACTTTCTGGCCATCACGCTAACAGACGCTGAACGGGTCGATAACGCCTATGCCCGCCTCTCCCAGCTTTATCCCAACATCATCAGCCTGACCTGGGAGACCCTTGAGGCCGATTACGAACTCAATGTAGACCGGGAAGCCATCCGCAAGGCGGATACCCGGAAACTCTTCGCGGATTTTTTCCGGGACAAAAACGGCCGGCCCATGAACGATGAGGAACAGGAATTCATGGATGAGATCTTCCGTGAACTGGAGGTGACACGATGATCCCGGTGTATCTGAAAATGGAGGGGTTTCTGACTTTCAAAAAACCCACCCTGATCAATTTTGAAGAATTTGCCGATGAGGGCATCTTCCTGGTATCGGGTCCCACCGGATCCGGCAAAACCAGTATTTTTGATGCCATTACCTACGCCCTTTACGGCGTGGCCGCCACCAGTCAGCGTGAGACCCGGGAACTGCGCTCCCAGCTCATTGACGATGAGGATGATTTCAGCGTTGAATTCATGTTCCGCTCCGGCCCCCATGAGTATGTGGTGACCCGGTGGCAGAGTGGTCAGCGGGCCGGCAAGGTCCGCATGGTCATCGATGGGGACGATGAAAACCCGCTGACCAAAGTAGGGGAGATCAAAGAGAAGATCGTTGAGGTCCTCGGCCTCAATGCCGATCAGTTCTGCAAGATCGTCATGCTGCCCCAGGGAGAATTCAGAAATTTTCTGTCCGCTTCATCCAGGGATAAATCAGATATTCTGCGCAAGCTGTTTGATACCGAGCATTATGCAGAGATCCGAGATGCCATCCACACCCGACTGGGACAGATCATCGGTCAGGTGACCCGGGCAAAGACCATCATTGATTCCGTGAAGGGCATTTCCGAGGCAGCCAGTCTGGCTGCCGATCCCGACGAGATCCTGACCATCCTGACCCGGGAGTGGCAGGCTGCCCAGGAGGAAGCCCGGGAGTTCAAAACCCGGCTGGAGCTTCTGCGCACCAAAAAAGCAAATCTGGAACTGCGCTTTAATGAAGGCCGTCAAACTAATCTGGATCTGGAAGAAGAAAGCAAACTGGCTGAGAAGATCCGCCAGGCGCTGGCAGCAGAAGACCGTCACCGGGAAGATCTGCGCCGCGCCGGTCAGCTCAATGCCATCCGACCGCTGAAGGTCCAGCGTGATGCGCTGCTGTCCAACCAGATCAATCTGGAGACGCTGAAGGCAAAAGAACAGGATCTGAGCGCTCAGCTGGAGGAATCTCAAAGGAAGCTGAAGGCTGCATCCGCCGACTATGATCTCAATCCGGGCCGACAGGAACGGCTGACGGCCATCTCCGGCGAAATCACAGAGATGGAAAAAAGCCAGCAGGATCTGAATCAGCTGAAGGAAATACAGGAGAAAGTCAGGCAGGCAGAAACCCAAACGGCAGCGCTCCATGTCAGGGTCAGGGAATACGGAGAATGGATCCAGTCCCGAGAAAAACTGACAGCGGATCTTGAAGCGATCTCCCGTGCCCAGCTGGAGAAAAATCAGACCATCACGGACCTGAGAGAAGAGTTCACGGATCTCCGGGACTTGGCCAAAGCCGTCAGAAGCTGGCAAAAACTGCGAGACGATAAAACAAATCGGGAGACTGAGCTGCGAATATGCAAAGAGGCCATGGACCGTCTCAGGGCAGAAGCCCAGACCGCAGGAGAACATGCCAGAGAGATCCGGGAACACTTTGCCAGACAGGGCCTGGGTCAGTACGTCCACAGCCTGGCGGATGGGGAACCCTGTCCTTTATGCGGCTCTCCCGACCATCCTGCGCCCTTTACGGCCGATCCTCAACTGGACCAGGCCATGGTTTTACAGGCCGAACAGGCAGCCCGCGCCCTGGACAACGAACTGATCGGAGAAAGCAGCCGCCAGACCCATCTGATCCGGGAGATCGAAGAAAAAACAGAAACCATGCGCATCCTGGAATCTGAACACGATCTGGCCGATCTGACCGCCGACACGGCAGCTCTCGATCAGCGGCAACGTGAACTGGAGACAGCGGGAAAACAGGGCAAAGCCGAATTGGAAGACCTCCTTCGGGAAAAGAAGGAACTGGAGGAAAAACGCAGGGAAGCAGACCAGAAGATCCAGGCCCTGGCCGGCGCTGCCCAGGCATACGATGAGGCCAGAGAAGAACTCACCGGGTTATCAGTTCGGCTGAAGGATCTTCAGGATCGGACCCAGGGGATGGATCCGGCTCAGCTCGACGGAGATCTGACCGCGCGCCGGCAGGAAAAAAGCGATCTCACAGCCGCCATCCGCGCCGCGGAGACAGCTTTTCAACAGAGCAGTCAGCAGGTGGCTGGTCAGCGGTCGACGCTGACCTCCCTGACGGAACAGATCGGTGCACTGACCGAAACCATCGCCCGCCAGGAACTGGCGTTCAGCAAGGATCTGAGCCGCCTGGATCTCAGTCTGGAAGAGTATCTGGGCCTTGAAAAAGATCTGGTCCTGGAGAAACAACTGAAAGAATCGGCGGAAACATTCTTCCGGGAACTGGAACAGGATCGGACCCGCCACGAAATGATGGTCAGTAAACTCAAAGGCAAGACCCGGATCGATTTGGACGCCTTGAAAACGCAGATCCAGGAGAATCAAGAACAGGAGTCGTCGGTGTCCGCGGCCTGTGATGACTGCATTCGCCGGGAATCCGGCCTCAGCCATGCGGCGGCGAAAACGGCCAGTGCTGTCGCCGATTACAAAAAATGGAACGATCAGCGAGCCATCGCCAGCCGGCTGGATCTGACCACAGGCAAGGGGACCACTTTTGAAAACTATGTACTGGGTTATTATCTGGACGGCGTGCTCATCAATGCCAATGCCCGTCTGAAAAGCATGACGTCCAACCGCTTTCATCTCATCCGCCAGTCCCAGGACAGCGGCGGACGGCGAGCCATCGAGGGATTGGATCTCAACGTCTTTGACACCTATTCCAATTCCCAGCGGGATGTCAAGACCCTGTCCGGCGGAGAAGGCTTCAAGGCCTCCCTGGCCCTGGCTCTGGGCCTGTCCGACTTCATCCAGGAAAACAAATCCGGCATCCGCCTGGATACGATTTTTATCGATGAGGGCTTTGGAACACTGGATCATGAATCCCTGGACAGCGCCATGGAAACCATCCTGGAACTGCAGGGACTGGGCCGTCTGGTGGGGATCATTTCCCATGTCGAAGAACTCAAGGAGCGCATCCCCACCCAGATCGTCGTGGAGAATCGCCGTGAAGAAGGCTCTGTGGTGAAAATCGTCAAACATTGATGCGGTTAAGCGGAGATGTTAATGGCACATGGAACTGCTGATTTCAATGCATTTTTAAGATCCACAGGGAAATCCACCGCGAAATCCATATGGAAACCCACAAGAAAATCTACAGGGAACTGCACAGAGAGTCGCAGCTGGAAGCTCAGCAGGTATTGCACCTGTCCATGACAGAGATCGAAACCAGGCGGTCAGCGGAACAGAAATCAGTCGATCAGCGAAACAAAAACAGGAAAACTAATAAATCAGTCGATTGGCGAAACAGAAAACAGGAGAACTAATTAATCAGACATTCAGCGAATGAACAATCAGAGAATGATCAACAGTGAAGCACATCAGGAAGACAACCATCGGCTCCTGCGGAACGAATGGTTCAGGAGGGCACAATGAACAGCGAGCAGTTTGAACCTGAGAAATCGGAAAATAGACGATCCATCGGATCCCATCTTTCGCCTCTGGGCGGATTCACGGGCATGGTCCGGACCATGGATCAGATCGGCGCCACCACCTTTCAGTACTTTTCCCGCAATCCCCGGGGCAGTCAGAAACGGGCCGACGATCAAAGCGACATCGAAGCCTACCTCCAGATCCGGGAGGAGCGAAAGCTGGGGCCGATCCTGGCCCATGCGCCCTACACCCTGAATCCTGCATCGGCCACGGAGAAGGTCCGGGATTTTGCACAGTTGGTCCTGACCGAAGATCTTCGGAGCATGGAACTGATCCCGGGCAATTACTATAATTTTCATCCCGGTTCCCACGTCGGGCAGGGGGTGGACCAGGGGATCCGCTGGATCATTGAAAGTCTCAACCGGGTCACGGATCAGGAACTTTCCACCCGGATCTTACTGGAGACCATGGCCGGCAAAGGAACGGAGATCGGCCGCAGCTTTGAAGAGATCGCCCGGATCATCCAGGGCGTTGATCACAACGAAGTGTTGGGGGTCTGTCTGGATACATGTCACGTCCACGATGCTGGCTATGACATCGTCAGCGACCTGGATGGCGTACTTCAGTCCTTTGATGAGATCATCGGTCTGGACCGGCTTTGCGCCATCCATCTCAACGATTCCAAAAATCCCCTGGGCAGTCATAAAGACCGTCACGAGAAGATCGGTGAAGGATCCATCGGACTGAAAGGCTTTGAGCGCATCGTCAATCATCCGAAATTAAGGGATCTGCCCATGTTTCTGGAGACCCCCAATGATCTGGAGGGCTATGCCCGGGAAATCAGACTCCTGCAGACCCTTGCAGGCTCTTGAAGCAAACGGAGCACCGATCCACCATGTAACAGACTTGTTAGAAAGCAGGATCCCAGCGCGGGATCCTGCTTTTTATATAGTACAGATTGGCAGATGAAATCCGCCAGTATTTTCAGACGCCAGACTGATCGGGCTGCCGGAACCTTCTCGATCGGGCAGGGCGCATCGATCCAATGGTCCGGGGCATGTCCCGGAATCAAATGGGCGGCAGGTTTTCTGTCCAGGGGAGATCTGATGGTCTTCATACACTGTATTTAATTTCATGATTTCTTCAAAGATCCAGTGTAATTATTAATAACAAGAAGAAAAGATTAATGAAACCAGTTGAAGTTTCAAGGCTGTCTATAACCGGGCTGTTTTGGTCATGAAATTCAGAAACTGCTAATCTGAATCAATGTTTGTTAATCCATGAGGAGGTCCTTCCCGTGTTATCCTAAAACCAGCAGATAAAACAAAACAAATTCTGGGAATCAGGATTTGAAAGTACAACACATACAACAGGAGGAATACATGGAAACAAATAGAAACAAAAAGGTATTTGGAACGTACCAGAATGTACACGATGCGCAGCGCGCAGTGGAAGAATTGTTAAACATGGGATACACCTCAGAAGAGATTTCCGTGATTTCAAAAAATGCAGAGGAAATCGGACCCATCGAAGGCGTTGAAACTGCAACGGAGACAGGATTAAAGGCCGGAGCAGCCACGGGAGCGACCCTTGGCGGACTCGGCGGATTGCTCGCCAGCCTGGGAATGCTTGCGATCCCTGGCATCGGACCGATCCTGGCAGCCGGACCCATCGCAGCCACACTGGCCGGAGCAGTTACCGGCGGTGCACTGGGGGGGACCATTGGTACCCTGGGCGGTGCATTGATCGATGCCGGCGTCGATGAAACCGATGCGAAATATCTTGATGAACGCTTCGATGCCGGAGACGTCATCGTCTATGTGGAGACCGATGACGTTCGCTACAATGACGTTTCAAAAACGCTTGGTTACGATACATGGCGAAACACTGAGGCTGATCCGGAAAATTACTCAGGAAAAGATTTTTCAAAGGAACCGGTTTCCGATAACATTATGGACCCGGAAGTCGCTGAAGTATACAATGCTGACAATAAACCCGTAAATGATCCCATCGATCGATCCTATGATGATCTGATGGCTGGCGCAGCCAGAGTCAATCCGGTGGATCCCACCGTTTCGACCGGATACACCGGTGAAGAATTCAGCACATTCAAGGAGGAACCAATGAAAGATAACGTACATGAAGCAAAATATGAAGCAGACAAATTAGGCAGAAGACTCAATGATAACGGCGAACCCTTTGAAGAGGCCAAAGACTGGGTCGGAGAAAAAGTCGACCAGGTGAAGGACAAAGCCGGTGAATTCGCTGAAGATGTGAAAGAAACCTTCGACGGCGACGGTG
>CAYYVR010000004.1:0-5084 GCA_964475185.1 uncultured Clostridium sp.
GATTCGTGACCATTGAGTTCAAGGCCATTGTATGAGTCCTTAGTTTTTTGAAAAATAAAAAAACCTCCGGTAAACGGGGGTTTTTATCCATGCAGATCCACTGGTCCTTGGACTAGTTTGCTGCCTGGGATTCTTTTTTCAACTTAGCTGCCAGTCTGGATTTCTTTCTGGCTGCAGCATTCTTATGGATAATACCCTTTGCAGCAGCTTTGTCCAGGGACTTAACAGCAGCCTCATAGAGCGCTCCGGCGGTCTCAGCACCTTCGCTGACTGCTACATCCAGCTTCTTCAAAGTAGTCTTCAAAGCCGTTCTTCTGGATTTATTCTGAAGTGTTTTCTTTTCAGTAGTTGCAATTCTTTTGATCGATGATTTAATATTTGCCACGTTTTCACCCCCTTAACCGTTGCTTGGGTTTTATTTCCGTTTTTTAGACAACAGACAAATTATACCATTAGGTCTGTTACAATTCAACGTTTTTCGCACTTATTGCAAAAATTAGTATATTACAAATCTTAAATAATATCAAGGATATGATATAATTCTAATGTTAGAAAATGGGGAATTTTTTGTCCGGATCCACCGGATGATTCACAATAGGAGAAATCAATGAGCAGAAATCAAAAAAATATCCGAAATTTTTCCATCGTTGCTCACATCGACCATGGAAAGTCTACACTGGCAGACCGCCTCATCGAAGCGACGCAGACGCTGACCAAACGGGAGATGGATGAACAGATCCTGGACAATATGGATCTGGAGCGGGAACGGGGCATCACCATCAAAGCCCAGGCGGTCCGGCTGATCTACCGCCGGGCCAATGGCGAAGAATATTATCTGAACATGATCGATACACCGGGCCATGTGGATTTTAACTATGAAGTTTCAAGATCCCTCCAGGCCTGTGAAGGGGCGATCCTGGTGGTGGACGCCACCCAGGGCATCCAGGCCCAGACCCTGGCCAATACCTATCTGGCTCTGGACAATAACCTTGAGATCGTTCCGGTCATCAATAAAATGGACCTGGCCAGCGCCCGGCCTGAGGAGGCGATCCATGAGATCGAAGACATCATCGGGATCTACGCCGGCGACGCGCCTCAGATCTCAGCCAAAACCGGTCTGAATATCGACGCGGTCCTCGAAGCCATTGTGGAAAAGGTGCCGGCTCCCGAAGGGGATGAAAATGCGCCGCTGCGGGCACTGATCTTTGATTCCTACTATGACCCCTACCGGGGCGTCGTTTCCCATGTCCGGATCAAGGAAGGCAAAGTCAAAACCGGGGACAAGATCCGCTTCATGGTCTCCAAGACCGAATACGAGGTGACAGAGCTTGGGGTGTTCACGCCGGGGTATTTGCCTCTGGATGAACTCAAATCCGGGGATGTCGGCTATATCACCGGTTCCATCAAGAATGTCCGGGACGCCCGGGTGGGTGACACCATCACCCTGGCGGCAAACCCCGCCAGCGAACCGCTGCCCGGCTACAAGAAAGCTGTACCCATGGTGTTTTCCGGAATCTATCCTGTGGATGGCGCCCGCTACGATGAGCTGCGCGATGCGCTGGAAAAGCTCCAGATGAACGATGCATCCCTGGATTTTGAACCGGAATCCTCCATTGCTCTGGGCTTTGGCTTCCGCTGCGGTTTTCTGGGGCTTCTCCACATGGAGATCATCCAGGAGCGCATTGAGCGGGAATACGACATCGATATCATCACCACGTCGCCCTCGGTCATCTATAAGGTGTTCACCACAGACGGCGCGATGGTAGAGATCACCAATCCCACCAATCTGCCGTCAGCCAATTCCATCGATCACATGGAAGAGCCTGTGGTCAAAGCCACTATTATTACGCCCAGCGAATATGTGGGCTCCATCATGGAACTGTGTCAGGCCCGCCGCGGCGTCTACCTGGGCCTGGAATACATCGAACAGACCCGTGCGCAGCTGAGCTATATCCTCCCCCTCAATGAGATCATTTATGATTTTTTCGATACGCTGAAATCCCGCACCCGCGGCTATGCCTCCCTGGACTATGAGATCCATGGATACCAGGAAACACAGCTGGTGAAACTGGATATCCTCCTCAACGGCGAAGTTGTCGATGCCCTGTCCATGATCGTTCCCGAAGACCGGGCTTACACCAAGGGCCGCAATATCGCGGAAAAACTCAAGGAAGTCATCCCCCGCCAGATGTTTGAAGTGCCCATCCAGGCTGCCGTGGGCAGCAAGATCATCGCGCGGGAAACGGTCAAAGCCATGCGCAAGGATGTGCTTGCCAAATGCTATGGCGGTGATATTTCCCGTAAAAAGAAACTCCTGGAAAAACAGAAGGAAGGAAAGAAACGGATGCGTCAGGTGGGGTCGGTGGAAGTTCCCCAGGAAGCATTCATGGCTGTCCTCAAGGTGGAGTGATGCCCGGACTCTATATCCATATCCCGTTCTGCAAAAAGCGCTGTTATTACTGTGATTTCACCACCTACACCGGCATGGAGAGCACCATGGGGCCCTATGTGGAAGCGCTGGGAAAAGAACTACGCCGGCGAGCGGCCGGGATCCATGCGCAAACCATCTTCATCGGCGGGGGGACGCCCACCAGCCTGGATGATGCAAGCTTTGCGCGCCTGATGGAGCTGACGGCGGAGCTGATCACCTCTCCGGATCAGGAAGTCACCATGGAAGCCAACCCGGAATCCATCACGCCGGCGAAAGTCCGCATGATGAAAAGCGCCGGGATCAACCGGGTTTCCATGGGGCTGCAGTCCACAGATGATGTGATCCTGAAAAACATCGGGCGGATCCATGACTATGCGACCTTCCTGAAAAGTTATCAGCTGCTCCGGGACGAAGGGTTTGACAATCTGAGCTTTGACCTCATAACGGCTCTGCCGGGGCAGGATGAAGCAATCATTGCCGATACCATCGGGAAAGCCATTGCGCTGGCCCCGGAACATATGTCTGTCTACAGCATGATCCTGGAGGAAGGAACGCCTTTTTACCGCAAGGTCCAGGCCAATGAACTGGCCCTTCCCAGTGATGAGGAGGACCGGCTGTTTCAGGACCTGTTCCGAAACCGGCTGGAAGCGGCGGGTTATGAGCGCTATGAGATCTCAAACTTTGCCCGGGGCGGGAACGTCTCCCGCCATAACCTCAACTACTGGAACTTCGGAGAGTACATTGGCTGCGGCGTGGCAGCGGCTGAATTTTTGGGCGGCGTTCGCCGGACCAACACCCCGTCGATCCCGAAATATATCCGCCGGATCGAAGCGGGTCTGGATGCTGCCGTCACAACTCATGTCAATTCTGCCGGGGATTCCATGGAGGAGTTTGTCTTCATGGGGCTGCGTAAAACGGAGGGGATCTCCACGAAGGAATTCAAAGACCGCTTCAACCGGGATTTCTTTGAGGTTTATGACGGGATCTGTGACCGGTTCATTGAAAATGATCTGATGATCTCTGACGGAGATCGCATTCACCTGACAGACCGCGGATTGGATCTGTCCAACTACGTCATGGCAGATTTTATCCTGACAGAAAGTACCGAGTGATCTCTGGCCGGTCCCAATAACATGACGTTGGATTTGCTGAGCCCATCGGGCATGAACCAGAGCAAGGCCAGGAAGATCTTCACGGATCTTCCTGGCCTTGCATTTTCTTGCGCAGTTCTCATGGCGATGAACGATCTGTCTGAGGCGGATCCCACCGCAGCGTCGAATATTTTTCCGTACGCTCAAGCAGGCGAAACCCCCAACGCGTGTAAAAGCGGAGGGCTCCTTCATTGCCGGACTGGACGCGGCAGATGACGGGCAGGCCGAGCGCTGCGGACAGCTCCTGGATCCTTGCCAGGATCCGGGACCCAAGTCCTCTGCCCTGGTATGACTTGAGGATATTGACATCGTCCAGTTCCAGCAGATCCTCATGGTGGATCAGATGAAACCAGCCGGCCAGGGATCCATCGACGAGCAGCTTGGTATAATCGGGGAGTTCCTTCAGGGTCTGTGCCGTGATCAATGCTTTGAGAGCGGAAAGGTCGGCGGTCTGGTCTGTCTGGATTCGGGCGAGCATCAGAAGGGCCGGCGCAGTGATGGTCACAAGATCAGATTCGCAGCAGGGTAAGAACGCTGGGATCATGCGGTGACAGCCGTTGGATCCGTCATCGGATAAAGACATAATTCCACTCATCGGAGAGTTCTTCGGAGAAGGCATATCCTTCATAGTCGAAGCCCTGCAGGTCCTCTTTCTTCTGAGCTTTGCTTTTCACCATGTAGCGGGCCATGAGTCCGCGGGCGATTTTGGAGTAAAGGGGAATGCCGGTGGGTTTGCCCTGGCGGTTTTCTTTGAATTCGATCTCCAGAACGGGCACGTCGATGGTGTTTAACTGGAGCACTTTATTGTATTCGTTGGATGCCAGATTGACGACGAGATCGGCTGCGGGACTTTTGAGCAGTTCCCGGACGACTTTTTTGTCCCAGTACTCATAAAGATTGGCGCCTTTGTCTGTTTTCAGGCGGGTCCCCATTTCCAGACGGTAGGGACGGATGGCATCGCGCAGCCGGAGTACGCCGTAGAGCCCGGAGAGGATCCGGATATGGTCGTCCGCATAGGCGATGTCCTCTTTGGTGAACTCATCGATGGCCAGACCGTCAAAGACATCCCCGTTGAACAGCCATCCGGCCGGATAACGGGTCGCCCGGCTGTACTTTTGGAAACGGTCATGGTTTTGGATGGCCAGTTTTTCCGAAATCTTCATCAGTTTCATCAGATCGGCCACATCCATTTGCCGTAGTTGTTTTACAAGGACACCGGCATCTCTTTTAAAACGGGGCTCCGTGGTTTTTATGTCAAATTCTTCTTCGCGCATGGTTTTAGCAGGGGATAACACAGCAATCATGGATAATCTCCTTTTCTTTCATCAATCATATTAAATGATATTGTAACATAGAAATTTTCCGGAATTCCAATAAATCCAGCTGGACCTGATCGGGTCCTGACCGGTTCCTTACCGGGTTCCGGGTCATGACCGGGATCTTACCGGGATGGATCCGGAGTCCTTTTCGGGATTTTGCAGAACACGTTGGGGGATTTTGCA
>CAYYVR010000004.1:5184-8630 GCA_964475185.1 uncultured Clostridium sp.
AATCTGACCGAACCATCGGTCTTTACACCTGAATTTCCACTGACTTTCGACTGTTTTTCAAAGATATTCAAAGAGTTTCAAATTGGGTTTACATCCCGTCCCTTTTTTGTCCCGTCACATTGTTAGAATGTATGTACGATAACATTTTAAGCAAGAGGTGACCTATGAATATGACATCGGAAATATTTTATCTGAAAAAAGCCATTGAACAATTTGAAAAAACCGGCCGACGGTTCTATCGGGAGAAAGGGATCATGGTATTGGTCAACGAACATTCCATCAACCGGTACAAAGAGCTGACAAGAAAGGAGCCCCTGAGATAAGGGGCTTAAATTCCCGGTGCAAATCTTTTCAATGCAGAGATTGGACCATTATGACCCTATAGGATCTATCAGTCCGGAATCATTGAGTGATGACGGTCCGGAACATGAGAAACTGCTTCATTCTGCGTTGTTTTACTTCCGGTGAACCGATCCTCTCCGGATTGGGGACGGGGCGGTGCCTTCTTTCTTCGAAAACAGATCAAACCGGCTCCATTCCTCCATATTCGCCATGATTTATGGTAAAATTTTTAATAGCCTAACTTTACAAATTTTGGAGGGAATAAATGAATCAAAGCGAGCAAATCGATCAGCTGACCATCGACACCATACGGGTCCTGTCGGCAGAAGCAGTCCAGAAGGCCAATTCAGGCCACCCGGGCATGCCCATGGGGGCAGCCCCCATGGCTTATGCATTATATAAGAATTTCATGAAATTCGATCCGGAACTTCCCTATTGGGACAACCGGGACCGCTTCGTCCTGTCAGCAGGACACGGTTCCATGCTGCTCTACTCGTTGCTTCACCTGTTTGGATATCCCATGTCCATGGACGATATCAAAAACTTCCGTCAGTGGGGCTCCAACACACCCGGGCATCCGGAATTCGGCCATACCGTGGGCGTGGAGATGACCACGGGACCGCTGGGGCAGGGGATGAGCTCCGCCGTGGGGATGGCCATTGCAGAAACCATGCTGGCAAAGAAGTTCAACCGGCCCGGTTTCAATGTGGTGGACCATTATACGTATGCCATTGCCGGTGACGGCTGCCTGATGGAGGGCATCACCTCTGAAGCTTCCTCCCTGGCCGGCCACCTGAAGCTGGGCAAGCTCATCGTCTTGTATGATGACAACAACATCACCATCGACGGAAGCACGGCCATTGCATTCACTGAGGATGTCAAAAAGCGGTATGTGGCCTATGGGTGGCAGGTTCTCGAAGTGGAAGACGGCAATGATGCGGATGCAGTGGCAAGAGCCATCGGCAGAGCCCGCCGCCAGAAAAGCAAACCGACCCTGATCAAAGTCCGGACCATCATCGGTCACGGCGCACCCAACAAGCAGGGCACGAACAACGTTCACGGCGCACCCCTGGGTCAGGATGAGGTCGAAGCCATGAAAAAGGAAATGGGCTGGACCTATGACCCCTTCACCGTCCCTGACGAAGTGACGGCCCATACTCAACAGCTGGTGGCGCAAAAGAAGAAACTGCATCAGAGATGGGAAACGCTTTTAAAGCGCTATGCCAAAGAAGAGCCGGCGCTGTACGAAGAGTACGAACAGTGGATGCGCGGTAAATTCCTCCGGGATGTCGATACCAAGGAACTGTATCACACCGAGCTGGCCAAGACCTCAACGCGCAAGGCATCCCATGCCATCCTCAACCTCCTTGCACCCAAGGTGACGAATCTGGTCGGAGGTTCCGCTGACCTGGCCGGTTCCAACCTTACGTACATGAATGAAGCCGGTGATTACCAGCCGGAAACACCGGACGGCCGCAACATCCGGTTCGGGGTCCGTGAGCACGCCATGGCTGCCATCGTCAACGGAATGACGCTTCATGGCGGATTCAAGGCTTTTGCGTCCACGTTCCTGATCTTCTCTGATTACCTCAGACCTTCCCTGCGTCTGTCGGCGATCATGAATATCGGATCGCTGTTCATCTTTACTCATGATTCTGTTGCCGTTGGAGAAGACGGTCCGACCCATCAGCCCATCGAGCAGCTGGCTTCGCTGGAAATGATCCCCAATGTCTACGTGTTCCGTCCCTGCGATTACAGAGAGACCGTGGCAGCCTGGATCAAGACCCTGGAGATCTCCACTTCGCCCTTTGCCGTTGCACTGTCCAGACAGGATCTTCCAGTGCTGGAAGGGACCGGTATCGAAGCGGAACGGGGCGGTTACGTCCTGGTGCGGGAAACCAGGGAGAAACCGGATCTGATCCTGATGGCTTCAGGCTCTGAAGTCCAGCATATGGTGGAAGCCAGAGCACAGCTCCTGGAAAAAGGCATCGATGCCCGGGTTGTTTCCATGCCCTGCAAGAGGCTCTTTGAAGATCAGGATGAAAAGTACAGAGAATCCGTGCTGCCCAAATCAGTCAAGGTCCGCATCGCCATGGAAGCCGGTATCGGCGCCATGTGGGGAAGATACCTCGGCAAAAAGGGCGAATTCATCGGCCTGGATCAGTTCGGCTCATCCGCCCCCGGCGATATCGTGCTGGAAAAACTGGGCATCACGGCTGGATCCGTTGTCAGCAAAGCCCTTGAATTAATGGGAAAATAGCATCTGAGACCGCCGGAAGCGAGATTCGGCAAATCAATCAAAAAGCACAGACCATGACACCGTGGTCTGTGTTTTTTTCCGTCTTTGACCGAAGGGATGGGATCGGGCGATCATCGCATAGGACCATGAGGGTGATGCCGGAAAACCGGCAGGGATCTTCGGAGAGCCGCTTTTTTAAACCGCGCCGATCCCAAGCCCCTTGCGGAGCAATAAAAAAGCCGGCCTCCCAATGGAGACCGGCTGGATCTATTCTGGCTCTATTTTCTGTAGGATGCGCCTTCCAGATCCAGCAGAAACGCTTTGTGCGCAGGACCTGAGGCGTAACCGCCCAGCTGATGGGCGGAGGTGATGACGCGGTGACAGGGGACGATGATCGCAATTTGGTTTCGCCCGTTGGCACTGCCCACGGCTCGTGATGCACCGGGATTGCTGACCCGGCGGGCCAGTTCACCGTAGGAGATCGTGGTCCCGTAAGGGATTTTCAGAAGTTCGGCCCAGACTTTCTGCTGGAACGGGGTTCCCGTTTGCGCGATTTTTACGGTAAACGCTTTTCGCTGGCCCTGGAAGTATTCTTCCAGTTCACGGGCAGCCTGCTGCAATACCGGATCCGAGGGAGGGCGCTCACTGACCGGGTCAGTGGTGAACTCAAGGGAACACAGCGCACCCTGATCAGATGTCAGCCGAATCGGTCCAAGCGGACTGAAAATAATGAGTTCTTCCATCTGCCCCATTCCTCCTATGGCGCCGTCGTTGCCGGCGGCTGCGTTCCTGATGGCTTCGTTTCCTTTGGTTTGGTTTCCGGGGGCTGGGTGACCGTGGCCTGAGTAGTGGTCGGCGGCTGAGT
>CAYYVR010000004.1:8730-32536 GCA_964475185.1 uncultured Clostridium sp.
GCCGGTGGCTGAGTGGCCGGTGGTTGGGTAGCCGGTGGCTGAGTGGCCGGTGGCTTGGTAGCCGGTGGCTGAGTGGGCGGTGCCGGTGTCGCCGGTGCCGGTGTTACGGGGGCAGGTGTTTGCGGCGGGACCGTGCCTGCTGTTGTTGCCGGCTGGGTGCTGGGAACGGTATAGCCTTCTTCATCAGGGCCCTTGTCATATTCCTTGGGCAGGACATATTTCTGATCTTCCAGTTCGACCTCGGGATCATAATTTCGGGTGATATAGACTTTCTTTTCTTTGAACAGCGGGAAAGTCCAGGCCGTGGCCAGCTTGCCCGTCAGTTTGTTGATCTCCACTTCGACATGGATTTCATCAAAGGTGGTGGGGACCATATCGCGGAAGAACCACTCTTCAATGGTCCGGTCGCCTCTGGGATCACGCCGGGTCAGATCGGTGGGGAGAGTTCCCGAATCGTAGCTGACGGGGACTTTGACGATATCGTTGGGCACCGGCAGATCCTTGTAGGGTTTATTCTCGTGGGGGTACTCCATGATGGCTCCCCAGGCTTTGATCCCGCCGATGGCGGAAGACATGCCTTCTCCGGTGTTTTTGTTGATGATGGGCTGATGATCGTCGGAGGCTATGAGGATCGCGGCTGAATAATACGGCGTCGTGCCGGCAAACCACAGTTCCTTGTAATCCTGGGTGGTTCCGGTTTTTCCTGCCACCGGCATATCGCCCCATTTCAGTTTGGAGATGTTGCTGGAGGCATCGACGACGGTTTTGAGCAGATCCCACATGATGTAGGCGGTGCCGGGCTTGATGATCTGTTCACCCTGGGGTTTGTTTTCCAGAATGATATTCCCTGCAGAATCCTCCACCCGTGTGTAGAGCATGGCGTCATTCTTGACCCCGTTATTGGCGAAAGTCCCATAGGCGGAAGCCATGATCATGGGATTGGCGCCGTCTTTTCCGTTAAGGTTGGCATACTGGCCAAGCGCGTACATGGAAAGACCGCGGTAGCCTGCCGGAGGCAGGACCAGTCCGAATTTTTCGGCATAGTTCTGCGCGACCGGTTCCCCGATGGCTTTCAGGGCTTTGATGGTGACAAGGTTACTGGAGCGTCTCAGGGCATCCCGGCTGTTGGTATAGCCCCACCAGCGGTCATAGGAGTTGCCCGGTTTGGTGGGGTCGGTATAATCCACATCCGTGCCTTCGAAGTATTCCTGACGCTCTTCCAGGGAAAGGGGAGAGTCTTCGAACACCGTGGCGGAGTTGAAGATCTTGGAATCGATGCCTGCGGCAAAGACGGTGAGCGGTTTGGTGGAGGATCCGATGGCCCGGAGGAAATTGGGGGAGGCTGCCCGGTTGGGACCGGCAGCGACCTGCTGGCCTCTTCCGCCGACGATGGCTTTGACATAGCCCGTGGAGGGCTCTGTGATGACGGCGGATACCTGAGGTTGGACGATGCCGTTGGCATCGACGTATTCTACAAATTCGTAATTATCTTTATTGTTGATCTCCTTTTCGGTATGTTCCTGGAAGGAGCGGTCCATGGTGGTATAAATGCGGTACCCGTTGAGCGCCAGATTCTCCTGGGCCTTTTCACGGGTGATGTCGAGCTGTTCCACCATGTCATCGAGCACGGCGGTGACGACGGGACGCGTAAAGTATTCGTAATTATACTTTCCGCCGTTGGTCAGTGCCGTCGCGTTGAAGGGGATGCCGTTTTCCCGGATCTCATCACGGTAGGCTTCGTATTCCTCCTGGGTGATGAAGTTGTTTTTTTCCATCTGACTGAGGACCAGGATCGTCCGGTCCTGATATTTGGAAGGATCCTCCTGATTGGCCTTGGTGAAGGCGTAATACACAGAAGGGGCCTGCGGGACAGCGGCAAGATAGGCCGATTCAATGATGGACAGATCCTTGGCGGATTTTGAGAAATACTGCCGGGCTGCCGCTTCGACGCCATAGGCGCGCCCGCCGAGGAAAATCGAATTAAGATAGGTTTCCAGGATCGTTTCCTTTGGGATCTGCTTTTCGATCTGCAGCGCCATATAGATCTCCTGGATCTTGCGGGATTCTTCTTTTTTCCGCGTCAGGAAGATGTTCTTGATCAGCTGCTGCGTCAGGGTGGATCCGCCCTGGTTGAAATCGCCGCCGACCAGTTTGCTCAGTCCGTAGCGCAGGGTCACGGAAATGGTCCGCTTGAAGTCCACGCCCTGATGTTCGTAAAACCGCTCATCTTCGATGGCGATGAAGGCTTTCTGCAGGTTGGGGCTGATCTCAGAGAGCTCCACCGGCAGCCGCACTTCACTGGATACCACCCGGTCCATGATCTCACCCTGATCATCGAGCAGAACGCTCTGCTGCGTCAGGGACAGGAACTTGTCGATGTCCGCCTCCGGAGCTTCCTTGGCGATCTCCAGAACTTTAGCTCCGAAATAGATCGAGCCGATCAGCGTGATCAAAAGCGTGAAGATGACCAGACCTTTCAGGACTTTGCCGAAGATCTGCAGACCGGAATTTCGGGTATATGTTTTTTTGGCTGTTTTTTTGACTTTTTGAGCCATGGATTACCTCCGTGAAATCATTCAAGAATATAAAATCTGACTTATTATATCACACCTGTGAAAGATGTAAAAAATTCGCCCCTTTTTCAGGGCATCCTCCAGGTTGAACCGGTCTGATATTGCCAAGATCCGGGATTGTCTGCTCTATTATTGTCAGTTGAATTTTTGTCAGGGCCTCATTGTCAGGGCCTCATTGTCGGGACCTCATCGTCAGGTCATTATTACGACCGCTGATACCGACTGATCGCGGATGGGAAGTTGATACCGGGCAGCACTGGGATCGGCAGTTTTATTATAGGCAGTTTAATTATAGGCACTTCATTCATCAATAAGATGAAGATTTGATGACAAGACAACCAATAAGATGAAGATTTGATGATAAGACAACCGGCCGGTGGAATCACCGGCCGGCCGACAGACTTGCTTTGCAAAATTGCACTGCGTCACTATTTAAGCTTTCTCTTCGAAATTGAAAATGTAGGGGACGTTCCGGTAGTAATCGCCGTAGTTCAGGCCATAGCCCACCACGAAGAGGTCTTCGATGGTAAAGCCGCAGAAGTCCGGGGCCAGGTTCTCCACTTTGCGGCGGGAGGGCTTGTCCAGCAGCGTGCAGCACCTGACGGAGTTTGCCCCTTTGTTTTTGACGTGGCTCAACACAAATTTCATGGTGTAGCCGGTATCGATGATGTCATCGACCACCAGTACATCATAGCCTTCCACGCTGTCAGGGATGTCATTGACGACCTCGACGTTGCCGGAGGAGTGTTCTGCATTGCCATAGGAGGCAGTGGTCATAAAACCGATCTTGACGGGCAGATCCACCGCACGGACCAGGTCAGCGGCGAAAATGAAACTGCCTCGCAGCAGAGCCAGAACGTATAATTTTTTGCCTTTATAGTGCGTCTCGATTTCTCGTCCCAGTCGCTGGATCTCCCGGTCGATCTCTTCTTTGGTGATCAGTACATTTTTACTGCGGTTTTCCATATATTTTCCTCCACGGTTTATCTTCACTGGATAGTGGGTCGTTATCTTTCATTTTCATCATTTCAGCCCTTGATTGCAAGTGAATTTTCAAAGTTTTTCCCTGATCCCTGATCTGCCCTTCAATGGAGCACTCGAGAAGTACCCGGAAGTCAGGGCAGGCTACGTTATGTTGCACTGGCGGACGCTATTCCCATGGAAGAAGTCAGGGATGATATAATAATAGGAACAGGAGCGAAATGAAAAAGTCACGTCATAGGAACCGGAGCGAAAAACACGTCAACTGAATCAATCCCGTCAAATGAATCAATCACGTCAGATGACCATCGCAGGAGTTTCTTTCAGAAACTGGTTTCCGGGGAATGGCACATCGATGGAAGATGACTGAGGGGATGGTTTTATTTGAAGCAGGTGAACGTCGGGCCGAGTTCGTTTCCGCCGACGGGATCCTGGCCGGAGGGGGTGCAACGCCTCAGACGTGCAGCGTGACGGCTCTGACTTCCCCTCGGCGTGCCATGCGGCGGGGAGGGGCGATGGGGCTGAGCCCTGCAGGCAGGAGCCTTCAGAATTTGCTATGATGAAAAAGGTAAGTGAATTGAACCGATCAAAAATAATGCCCAAGGCAGGTGAATGATATGATATACGGCAATGTAGACGGGATCAGGGATGTGATCCTCAAACAGCTGGAAACCATTTATGACATGAGGAGTCAGAAATATGAGATCGCCAACGTGGAGATCCTGGAACTGATCAAAGCAGTGACGGAACGCATCGACCGGGAGGTCTCCGTGACAATCGACCGCAGAGGTCATGTGACGGAGGTCACCATCGGGGACTCCGCCAGTGTGTCGCTGCCGGTGCTGGACACCATGGTGCGCAAACTTTCGGGATATCGCATCGTCCATACCCACCCCAACGGACTTTCAAAACTGTCCGCGCTGGACCTCTCAGCCTTGCTTAAGCTGAAACTGGACTGTATGGCGGCGGTTTCCTGCAATACGGAAAATTCCCGCATTTCCATCGGCTTCCCCACGGTATCGGAAGGATCCCTGGTGGCTGAGATCACCCGGGAACTGACCTGGGAGGAAGCCCTGGAGGTCAATATCGCCGATAAGGTCAGGTACAACCAGGAACTCCTGACGGAATCCGATGTGAAGGAGGATGAGTCCGAACGGGCACTGCTCATCGGCATCGAGACCATGGACAGTCTGGAGGAACTGAAGGAACTGGCGTATGCCGCGGACATCGAAGTCTCGGAAATGGTCCTGCAGACGCGGGATAAAGCGGATTCCCAGTATTATATGGGAACCGGCAAGCTGGAAGAGCTGTCCAATCTGTGTCAGCTGACCCGGAGCAATGTCATCATCGCCGATGATGAATTGTCCGGATCTCAGATCAAGAACATGGAGGACCTCACCGGTGTCAAGGTCATCGACCGGACCACGCTGATCCTGGAGATCTTCTCGCGCAGAGCCCGCTCCAAGGAAGCCAAGCTCCAGATCGAACTGGCTCAGCTGAAGTACCGCATGAACCGTCTCCTGGGTCTGGGTCTGGTCATGTCGCGGACTGGCGGCGGGATCGGAACCAGAGGGCCCGGTGAGACGCAGCTGGAAACTGACCGGCGCAGGATCCGGAGCCGCCACCACGATCTGACGGAAGAACTCAGGGGCATCCAGAAGATCCGGGCCACCCAGCGCGAAAACCGCTATCGTCAGGATATGCCCCAGGTGGCACTGGTGGGATACACCAACGCCGGGAAGAGCACCCTGCGCAATGCCCTGGCAGACCGCTCCGCCAAGGATGCAAAAAAGAAGGAAAAAGTGTTTGAAGCAGACATGCTGTTTGCCACCCTGGATACCACCACCCGGGCCATTGAACTGCCCGACCGGCGGATCATCACGCTGACGGACACCGTCGGCTTCATCCGCAAGCTGCCCCACGATCTCATCGAGGCCTTTAAATCAACGCTGGAAGAGGTCATTTATGCAGATGTCCTGGTCCACGTTGTGGATGCATCCTCCCTGGATGCCGATGAACAGGCCCAGGCGGTGGATCAGGTCCTGGAAGATCTGGGGGCGGTCAATAAACCGGTCATCATGGCTCTGAACAAGATCGATCTGGGCATGACCATGGCCGCCGAACGGATCATCCGGCAGGTTGGCGATCAGCTGCCGGTCCTGGAGATCTCTGCCAAAACCGGTGAAAATCTGGACCTGCTGCTGCAAACCATCGGCGATACGCTTCCCCAGGAATACAACACCTATGAGATGCTGATCCCCTTCTCCGACCAGAAGCTGGTCAATATGGTCCACGAAGAGGGCAACGTCCTGGAAGAGGAGTTCACCGGCGAGGGGACCCGCCTGAAAGCTCAGCTGGCACCGGCCGCCGCCGGACGGATCAAAGGGTATCTCACTGACGGAGAAAAGGAACGGTAGATCCATGGAAGAAGAAATCATTGCATATCAGCAGACCTACAATCTGGCTGTTTCCAATCTCCGGGACAATAAAGACGTTCTGGCCATCTTTGTCTTTGGCAGCATGGTCAGCGGGGACCTGTGGGAAAAATCGGACATCGACTTTTTCGTCATCATGAAAAAATGGCCGCCGGGAATGACCAACGTCCATTCCACCGACCTGGGCAAACCCGTCCACTGTAAATTTTTATCCAAGCGTGAATTCATGAATTCAAAGGGCTTTGATTTGAAAGGCGGTTTTCTGCACCGCCTGTTTGCCTCCAGCCGGATGGTCTACTGCAGCGACAAAGAGATCGAGGCCCGGTTCAACAGCGGCAGAGGCTATACGGATCAGTCCCGCAAGATCTGGACCCTGACTTATTTCGGAAAAGTCATCAAGGGAACGGATTCGGTCCGCAAGTCGCTGAAAAACAGCAACGACCTGGCGGCCTATGTCACGCTCATGGACACGATGAACTGGTATGCCATGGTGCTGATCAACGATGGCGGATACATGGTCTCCAAGGACAACATCAACATTGCCGCTGAACTGTTCAGCGCTTACCGGGAACGGTTCACGGCCCTGGTAACGGGGGGCGATGTGCACGACCGCATCGTCGATACGGTCAACTGGATCCTTAAGGAAACTGATCGCGATCTGCGCAATCTCACGGATGTGCTCTTCCAGTACCTGGCAGAGAAAGACAGCCCGCACTCCGCCAATGAGCTCCAGGAAGACCCGCTCTTTTTTCCCTATCACGTCGAAATGGAAGCCATTTTATCGCTGCTGTATGAGAAAAAACTGCTCAAGCGCAATCACCGCGAATTTTCGGGGCCTTCCGGTGAGAATCTGATAAGGGAGAATGTGTATTCCATATGAGTTTCACGGTAAGAGAAGAAGGCATCGGTGAATACACCGAGAAAAAATCAGTGTTTACCGGGCGGATCCGCCGCTGCCGGACGGAGGAACAGGCCCGGGCGTTCATCGATGAGATCCGCAAAGCCCACCGCCATGCAAGGCATCATGTGTTTGCCTATGTCATTGCAGGGCAGATGCCCGTCATCCGGTATTCCGATGACGGCGAACCTCAGGGGACCGGCGGGCTGCCGGTCCTCAATGTGCTGACGCAGCATGAGCTCTCCGATGTCTGCCTGGTGGTCTCACGGATCTTCGGCGGCGTCCTGTTGGGCGCGCCGGGCCTGACCCGGGCCTACGGGAAAGCGGCGGCGGAAGCAGTGTCCGCCGTGGATCACTGGCAGGTGGTGGAAGGAGCCGCGTTTACCGTCCAACTGCCCTATGATGTCCATGCCCGCCTGAAGACGTTTCTCGATGAGGTCCAGGTGGCAGACACTGAATTCGGCCAGGACGTGACGCTGCATCTGGTGACGCAGCTGGGCGGAGAGGAGAAGCTCATGACTTCGCTGACAGACCTCTCAGGGGGCCAGGCGGTGTTCTCACAGATCCGGCAGGCAAGCTATTTCCTGAGGCGGGACGGCTTGCTGGAGCCCGTGGGCGAATGATCCGGACTGCGGAGGATGAACAGCGAAGAACCGAAAATGAAACTGAACGGCCGGCAGGAAGAACGCTCCTGCCGGCCGTTCAGACTGATGGTTTCGGGATGGCCAAACTCACCGCCAGTCTTTGCGGATGGACGCCGCCAGGGATCCCGTCGGATCCGGGCCGCTGCAGCGGGCATCTCCGACGTTCTCCATGGTTTCCAAACTGATTGCTGAGCCCTTTAGAACCTGTGTTGGGGGATGATCAAAGAATCAGGGGGATGACAAAAAGATCCGAAGGATGGGAGCTGAAGTCAGGGAGTGGGTTTCACCGGATGTTGGGACGGGGCTTTTGGGAGCTTTAGGGAAGCTTTTGGGAAGCTTTTGGGAGATGCAGGGTAAAAATTGAAAATGCAGGTGCACTCTGTTATAATTTTTCTGTTATAAGACAGGAGGTAGTAAAATGTCAGGACATTCAAAATGGCATAATATCCAGGCCAAGAAAGGGAAGACCGATGCGGCGAGAGCCCGGGTCTTCACAAAATTGGGCAAAGAGCTCATGGTGGCTGCCCAGGATAACCCGAATATAGATACCAACTCACGGCTCAAGGATGTCGTATCCAAAGCCAAAGCAGCCAATATGCCCATGGACAACATCATGCGGGCCATCAAGAAAGCTGCCGGTGAACTCAGCGGAGCCAACTATGAGGAGATCACCTATGAGGGGTACGGACCCGGCGGTCCGGCGTTCATCGTGGAAGCCCTCACCGACAACAAAAACCGGACGGCAGCCAATGTCCGCCATGCCTTTGATAAAGTCGGCGGCAATCTGGGGACCACCGGTTCCGTCACGTTCATGTTCAACCGAAAGGGGCAGTTCCTCATTGAAGTGACGGATGAGCTGGATCTGGATGAACTGGAGCTGGCTGCCATTGAAGCCGGCGCTGAGAATATCATCCGGGAAGAGGAGTCCATTGAGATCATCTCTGAACCCGATGACTTTGATGCCGTCTCTCAGTCTCTGGAGGAAGCCGGTTACAGCTTTGCCGAATCCGGTGTCAAAATGATCCCCAATATTTACACGGAAGTGGATCTGGAAACAGCCGCCAAAGTTCAGAAACTCATCGATATCCTGGACGAAGATGATGATGTCAAAGATGTCTATCACAATACAGAGTTCCCGGATGACTTTGAAGGGTAACGGGATCGCTGATCGGCCGGCGGGGATCTCATCGAAGCGATCTGAACAGGCCTGAGATCGTCAGACTAAAACAGGTCGAAACAATTGCAGGAACTGGTCCATCCGATCCGATGGACTGATCCCTGAATCCCAGGATGGAGCGTGCCCGGACAGTTGCCGGGCACGCTTTCATCAAATTTGAACTGTCGGTTCCCATCATGATCCAAATGAACCGTGGTGACGATAAAAAAGAGAAGGAGGTGGATCCCATGGCATGTCCGGCGTGCTCCGCTGAAAACAGAGAAGGGGCCAAATTTTGCAGTGAATGCGGATTGAATCTGAAAGGGCCCGATGAAGGGATCCGGACGCGTAAATTCCTGGGCGCTTATGAAGTCGCAGACTATGATCATCCGGAGGTGAATGATCTGCCGGCTTCTGCAGCGGAAGAGATTTTTGACCGGGATGCGCCCCGGGTCCTTCGAAAATCAACAGGAAGCCCCCTGCGGCGGGGCATCACCCATACGATCCTCCTTGCCATGATGCTGTTCATCGGAGCGCTGTCATATTTCGGCATTCAGGCAGTGGCAGACCGGCGGATCGACGAAACGGTGGTTCTGGCCAGGCAGGCTGATCTTCAGAAAGAGGCGCGGGCAAAGGCCGAGCGGGATGCCTACATTCGCAGATATCGCGAATTCCTGATTCTGGCCCAGGCCCAGTCGGGCAGCTTCCAGGCGAATCTTGAAGAACTTCAGTCCGTGGAGGGAAAACGCTGGCTCACTCATTTTTTCCTGGGCGGTCTCTTTGACCGGATGGTGGTGAGTTTTCAGGACGGTGAGGAAGTCCGCGCCATGGCAAAGCGGAATCGATCCCTGACCGACTTGTCCGAAGGCCTGTCCGACCCGCCAAAGGGGCTGGGCACGCTGGAAGAGAAGGCCCTGCGCCTGAAAGATCTTTCAGGGCAGATCAGTGCGGCCTTCAGCGGTGAGATCACAGAAGACACGCTCTCACGGATCGGGGGGCTGCTCAGTGACTATGATTCCGCATTGCCCAGGGCCCAGGAAGCCCTCCAGGGGATCAGCTGACCCTTCAGGTGCCCGGGGCCGCAGAGCGCTTCAGCCATTGCGTTCCGGTGCTGTGGGCACCATTCAATCCATAGAGTGGGACATCCTCTGACGGGGGTGTCTCACTGTCTTTTTTGAGCCGGATCGGTCAGCGGGGAAAAAAACCTTAAAATTAATTAAAGTTTATTAAAGTAAAGTATTGCTTAAATTAAAAAAGAGGGTTATAATTTACTTAAATCAAAGTTGCCTGAGACGAAAACCGGACGATCGCATCAGTGAGCAGGGGGGATCTCAGAGGTGGAACTAAAAGAGGGAGCAGGGATGACCAAACGGGAAAAAGAAATCATTGATATATTGAAAAAAGAACCCATGATCAGTCAGAATGAACTGGCCGGCCGGCTGGGGATCTCCAGAAGCTCAGTGGCGGTGCACATCACCAACCTGATGAAAAAGGAGATCATTGCCGGCAAGGGCTATGTCATCCGGGAGGAGCACTTTGTGGCTGTCCTGGGCGGCGCCAATGTCGATATCCTGGGGAATCCCAGTGAGACCTTCAAAGCCGGCGACTCCAATCCGGGGACGGTGCTCCAGTCTCTGGGCGGTGTGGGAAGAAACATCGCAGAGAATCTGGCCAAGCTTGAGGTACCGGTGCGCTTTCTCACACTGGTCGGCGATGACGCCAATGGCGAATGGATCATTCAGCAGACCGGGGAAGCGGGCGTGGATATGTCTCATGTCCATAAGGACAAAATCCATTCCAGCGGCATCTATCTTTCGGTCCAGGACGAAGCCGGCGAGATGATCGCAGCCATCAGCCAGATGGCGATCTACGATGAAATGGGACCGGAGTATCTGGAATCGGTCATGCCGGTCCTTCAGTCGGCTTCCCGCATCGTCGTGGACACGAATCTATCAGAAGCGGCGCTGCGCCATGTGGCGCAAACGCTGGGGGAGAAAGAACTGATCCTGGATACCGTTTCTTCGAAAAAGGCGATGCGCGTCCGGGACATCATCGGCCGGTTTGCCACCGTCAAGCCCAATCGGGTGGAATCGGAGATCCTCACCGGGATCACCATCACTGACGATGCGTCCCTGCGGGCCAGTGCCAACTGGTATTTTGACCAGGGGGTCCGGCGGGTCTTCATTTCAATGGGATCAGAAGGGACCTTCGCAGCCTCGCGCAGCGTCATGGGCAAAGTCACCAGCCGGCGGGCAGACATGAAAAACGCCAACGGAGCCGGGGATGCCTTCATCGCAGCGTTGGTAATGACCTCACTGGAAACAGATGATATCAGAGAATGGGCGAAAAACGGCGTTGCTTCAGCCATCAGCGCCATTTCATCGGAAACCACCATCAATCGGGACTTGTCCCTTGCAAAAATAAATGAGATCAAAAAGGAGTATCAAATCGAATGGAAAAATTTGTAAAGTACCTTGAACTTTCACCGGAAGTCGAAAAAGCACTGAAAGAGGGACGTCCTGTCGTCGCCCTGGAATCCACCATCATCTCCCACGGCATGCCGTATCCCGCCAACGTTGAAACCGCCCGCAAAGTTGAACAGATCGTCCGCGAGGGCGGCGCTGTCCCCGCCACCATCGCAATTTTAAACGGCAAGCTGAAAGCCGGTCTTTCCGATGAAGAGATCGAATACCTCGGTCAGGCCACCGATGTCATCAAGGCTTCACGAAGAGACATTCCCTACATCGTCGCCCAGGGAAGAAACGGCGGAACCACCGTCGGCGCCACCATGATCATTTCAGCCCTGGCCGGGATCAAAGTCTTCGCCACCGGCGGCATCGGCGGCGTCCACCGCGGCGCGCAGCAGACCATGGATATTTCCGCTGACCTGGAAGAACTGGGCAAGACCGATGTCGTCGTCGTCTGTGCCGGCGCCAAGGCCATCCTGGATCTGGGCCTGACCCTTGAATATCTCGAAACCCGGGGCGTGCCGGTTCTGGGCTTCCAGACCGAAATGCTGCCGGCCTTCTGGACCAGAACGTCCGAATTCAAAGTCGACTACCGGGTGGAAACAGCCAGGGAAATCGCCGATGTGGCCAGCACCAAGTGGAATCTGGACCTCAGAGGCGGTGTCCTCGTCGCAAACCCGATCCCGGAAGAATATTCCATGGATGCAGATTTCATCAACAACGCCATTGCAGACGCGCTGAAGGATGCAGAGGCCCAGGGCATCAAGGGCAAGGAGACCACTCCGTTCCTCCTGTCCAGGATCAAGGACATCACTGAGGGCAAATCCCTGGATTCCAACATCCAGCTGGTTTACAACAATGTCCGCGTTGCCACTGACATTGCAGTGGAACTGGCCAAAGCAGAATAATCTCTCAGATTTTAAGCTTTCTTTAATTTAGTCTCCTCATACTGTTTCTTGAAGCGTTCCGTTATATAATCCTTATAACGACGATGCTTCCTGAAACTGTAAAGGAGACTTTTTTATGCATATATTGATCCTCGTACTGGTCCTTTTGTTTCTCATGGTCCTTCTGCCTGTTCTGCTTCCGGTCCTGGTCGTCATTGCCGGCATCGGACTGATCGCAGGCGTGCTGCGGAATCTTGGCCCCGGCCGTTTCAATCGCGGGGAACCCTCCGGCGGACGCCGCATTGAATATACCGACCCGGAACCGTCCGGACCCTTCCACCGCAATGAAGAGGTGGAAGCCCCCGATATCATGCTCAAGCGTCCTGCCAGCGTTCAGGACGATGAGTTCTGGGAAAAGGATCATACGGTCTACGATGTTCCCTTTGAAGAAACGGATGGCGATGAGCCCGACGGACGGGAATGATCCGGCCCCCCCAGTGCCGGCTCACAGAAAGTAAACCTGTCTGGATCCAGTGACGAGGACCTCCTGATCTTTTCCCGTCAGATCCGGCGGCATCGATCTCGGCCTTTCCTTCAACCTGAAGGGAAGGCTTTTTGCGATCCTGGCCATGATCCACGCCGCAGTTTCCCCGTCCTGCCAGTTGGGGTCCTGACCGCGGCCAGCACTGAGGTCATTTCTGAGGCTTGAGTCAGATCCCGATCAAGATTCATATCTGAGGTTTGATTTAGATTTGGATTGAGTTTCATTGCTGAGGCTTGATTCAGAGTCCGATCGAGGTTTTACAGGTCATGGCACAGCGTCCTGATGCAGTCTCAAATAGCGAACGTATATTTGAATTTGAAGTGAAATATGCTATGATTAGCTTTGAAAGAAATGGCAGGAGGACCTTATGTACGAGTATATCGAAGGACGGTTCATGGGCATTTTCAAAGATTATGTCGTCATTGACCATCACGGGATGGGGTATAAAATATATGCTTCCGGCAATACCATGGCAAAAATGCCGGCCATGGGCGACGGCACCAAAGTGTATCTGCACCAGATCATCCGGGAGGATTTTATGGGGTTGTACGGATTCCATGATCGGCCGGAGCTTGAGCTGTTTGAACAGCTGCTGACGGTATCAGGCGTCGGGGCGAAATCCGCGCTGTCGCTGCTGTCCATTGCGACGCCGGACAGCCTGAAAAAAGCCATGGCCTTTGAGGATGAGACCATGCTGCTCCGGGCCACTGGCATCGGCAAAAAAACTGCCGGCCGGATCATTCTGGAGCTGAAGGATAAATTCAAGAAGGAAAATCTTGCCGCGCCGGAACGCGACATCCAGATCTCTGCCAGCCAGGTGGAGGCGGTGGCTGCGCTCCTGTCGCTGGGCTACACGCAGAAGGAAGCAGATTCCGTCCTCAAGCTGGTGAAAAGCGATCTGAGCGTGGAGGAGACCATCAAAGAGGCACTGAAGGCACTGATGAGCTGATCCCGCTTTCAACTGACAGGAGAATTCGATGAGCGAACGATTTTTAACTCAACATGAAATACCGGAAGAAGATTTCCAGGAATATTCCCTTCGGCCCCAGCGCCTGGCGGAATACATCGGCCAGTCGGCGGTGAAGGAGCGGATGAAGATCTTCATCGAAGCGGCCCGGATGCGCAGCGAAGCGCTGGATCATGTCCTGCTCTACGGTCCCCCGGGGCTGGGAAAAACGACCCTGGCCAATATCATTGCCCTGGAAATGGGCGGGAATCTGCGGATCACATCGGGTCCAGCCATCGAACGGGCCGGTGACCTGGCTGCCATCCTGACCTCGCTGTCGGATCAGGATGTCCTCTTCATCGATGAGATCCACCGCCTCAACCCCAATGTGGAAGAGGTATTGTATCCGGCCATGGAGGACTATGCCCTGGACATCGTCATCGGAAAGGGGAGCCAGGCCAAGTCCATCCGTCTGGACCTGGAGCACTTCACCCTCATCGGTGCGACAACCCGGGCGGGGATGCTGACCAATGCCCTGCGCGACCGGTTCGGCGTCGTCTGTCAGATGGACTATTATTCGCCGCCGGAACTGCGCGAGATCGTTCTGCGCTCAGCCGGGATCCTCAGGACCCCCATCAACGAGGACGGGGCCATGGAGATCGCCAAACGCAGCCGGGGAACGCCGCGTATCGCCAATCGTCTGCTGCGCAGGGTGCGGGATTTCTATATGGTGAAAAATTATGATCTGGTGAATCTGGATGCGGCCAAAGGCGCGCTGACCATGCTGGATGTGGACAACGAGGGGCTGGACCGTGTGGATAACCGGATCCTGGAATCCCTGGTCTATCATTTCCGCGGCGGACCGGTGGGGGTGGAAACACTGTCCTATTTCATCGGCGAGGATCTGGATACCATCGTGGACGTCTATGAACCCTATCTGATCAAGGAGGGCTTTATTCTCAGGACCCCCCGGGGCCGGATGGCTTCCGACCGTGCCTATGATCATTTAGGGGTGCAAAGACCGGAAAAATAAGATATGATACTACAAGGGACTATCCGTAGTCCCTTCCTTTTTGTGTCATTTTTTCATATCTGATGCCGCTCTGCGCCGGTTTCCGGGCAGGATTTTTACGCGCCCGTCACGGGTACGCGCCCGTCACGGGCGAAGGGCATCGACCTGACGGAAAGAATTTTCAGACTCATGGGGATCAGGAACAAACATGTCAACATCAAAATGGAAAGAGAAGAACTGATATGCTGAAAGTAAGTGATTTTAAATACGACCTGCCGGAGGAGCTCATTGCACAGCATCCCCTGGCCCAACGGGATACCTCCCGGCTCATGGTCATCGACCGGGAGACGGGGGCGATCAGCCACCGCATCTTTCGGGATCTGGCAGACCTGATCGGGGAGGGGGATCTGCTGATCCTCAACGATACCCGGGTCCTGCCTGCGCGCCTGCTGGGCGTTCGGGAAGGCACCGGGGGCCACGTGGAGCTGCTCCTTTTGCGGCGCATCGACCTCAACACCTGGGAGACCCTGGCCAAGCCCGGAAAATCCGCCCGACCCGGCCGGTTTTTCAGCTTCGGTGACGGCGCGCTGCGGGCTGAGATCCTGGAAGTGAAAGACGATGGCAATCGCATCGTTCGCTTCCACTATGACGGCGTTTTCGAAAAAGTCCTGGATGAACTGGGCGAGATGCCGCTGCCGCCCTATATCCATGAAAAGCTGGAGGATCGGGAACGCTACCAGACCGTGTATTCCAGGGAAGAGGGGTCTGCCGCGGCGCCCACGGCCGGACTCCACTTTACGCCGGAACTTCTGGAGAGACTGCGGGAGCGCGGCGCCCAGACGGCCTTTATCACGCTCCATGTCGGGCTGGGGACCTTCCGTCCGGTCAAAGTGGAACGGATCGATGATCATCTGATGCACTCGGAATACTACGCCATTGATGAGCAGACGGCCCGGGTCATTGAAACGGCCCGGCGGGAAGGGCGGCGGATCATCAGCGTCGGCACCACCACGACCCGGACCCTGGAGACCGTGATGCGGGATCGGGGCAGGATCGAAGCCTGTTCGGGCTGGACGGATATTTTTATTTATCCCGGGTTTGAATTCCGCATCGTCGACAGTCTGATCACCAATTTCCATCTGCCCGAATCCACCCTGATCATGCTGGTGTCCGCTCTTCTGGGCCATGAAGCCACCATGCGCGCCTACAGGGAGGCTGTCCGGGAACGCTACCGCTTTTTCAGCTTCGGGGATTCCATGTTCATCCAAAGCAGGCCAAACCCTAAAGAGGAGTCAAGATCATGACCGGAAAAAACAAGTACACATTGCTCAAACGGGACGGTGCCGCCCGCCGGGGTCGCTTCGAGACCGTTCACGGCACCATCGAGACCCCGGTCTTCATGAATGTGGGGACCCAGGCAGCCATCAAGGGGGCCGTGGATTCTCAGGATCTCAGGGAAATCAACTGTCAGGTGGAACTGTCCAATACGTACCATCTCCATGTCCGCCCCGGCGATGCGCTCATCCGGGACATGGGCGGCCTGCATCAGTTCATGAACTGGGACCGGCCCATCCTCACCGATTCAGGCGGGTTCCAGGTGTTTTCCCTGGCTCAGATGCGCAAGATCAAAGAAGCGGGGGTCACCTTTAAAAGCCATGTGGACGGAAAAACGATTTTCATGGGTCCGGAAGAATCCATGCAGATCCAGAGCAATCTGGCCTCCACCATCGCCATGGCCTTCGATGAATGCGTCGAAAATCCGGCGCCCAGGGAATACGTCCAGCAGTCCGTGGACCGGACCACCCGGTGGCTCCACCGCTGCATGATGAAACTGGAGGAGCTCAATGCGCAGCCCGGTACGATCAACCCGGATCAGCTGCTTTTCGGGATCAACCAGGGCGGGATCTACGAGGATCTGCGCGTGGCCCATGCCAAAGAGATCGCACAGCTCGATCTGCCAGGCTATGCCATCGGCGGCCTGGCAGTGGGCGAATCCCATTCGGAGATGTATCGGATCCTGGAGGCCGTCGTGCCGCATCTGCCGCAGGACAAGCCCATTTACCTCATGGGGGTCGGGCTCCCGGAAAATATCCTGGAAGCCGTGGACCGGGGCGTGGACTTTTTTGACTGTGTTCTGCCGGCTCGAAACGGACGCCACGGGCATGTCTTCACGGCCCACGGCAAAATCAATCTCGCCAACGCACGATTCGAACGGGATGCCCGGCCCATCGATCCCGGCTGCGGCTGTCCGGCCTGCCGGCATTATTCAAGAGCCTACATCCGTCATCTCTTCAAAGCCAAGGAGATGCTGGCCATGCGGCTGTGTGTGCTCCATAATCTGTGGTTCTACAATGACCTCTTGGCTCAGATCCGGGATCACGTCGAAGCCGGCACGTTCAGTGCCTTCAAGGAACAAAAACTCACGGAGTGGGCCGCACCGGAACCGGTCTGATCCCATGGATCAGACCGGTGGGGTGCATCAGACCGCCGGCCAGGGGAGACAGGACGGCAGATACTGATCCTGCCGTCTGTAAATATGCATGGTAATATACGTTTGAAAAAGGTATAATAAACACGTTAAATTAAAACCTGAGCTGTCTTCGATGGATATTTATATCACGATCAGACAAAAAGACAGCCATATTTTAAAGGAGGATTTTAAATGATATTTCTGACAACGGGTAACATGACCTCAATGCTGGTTTCACTGTTGCCTCTGATCGGTATGTTCGCCATCATGTATTTCCTGATCATGAGACCGGAGAAAAAACGCAAGGAAGCCTACCGGCAGATGCTCAGTGAACTGGCAGTGAATGACGAAGTCATCACCAAGGGCGGGATCGCCGGAAAAATCATCCGTCTGGATGACGAGTACATGGTGCTGGAAACCGGTCCTGACCGCGTTCGTCTGCGGATGATGCGGGATTCCATCTTCACCAGAGTGACCAAGGATGTCTCCATCAAAGTGGAGCGTTCCTGATCCTTCCCAAATCAGATCCGAATCAGATCCGGCGCGATGCTTTTGGTTGATTTGAACAGGGGAATCGGATAAAATAAAGAATGAAGTAAATGTTAACATTGAACGGGGGGAATCACATGAAACGAATCAAGACAGTCAATGCCAAGAACTTAAAGAAGAGTCTGGCAAAACCAGGATGCAAGGAATGCGCAAACTCCTGCCAGTCCGCCTGCAAGACATCCTGCACAGTCGCCAACCTAGCTTGCGAAAACTAAAATCGGTAGGATCAAGGGCAACACTCGTTGCCCTTTCATTTTGAGGAGGGCCCATGGCACTGATACATAAATTTATAAATGACAATGAGCGCTATGTGCTTGATGTCAATTCCGGCTCTGTCCATCTTGTCGATGAAATGATCTATGACATGCTGGATGAAGATGAGCTGGCCGGGATCGATGAACTGAAAGAACGTCTGCAGTCAGTCTATTCCGGTGAAGAAATCGAAGAAGCCTATGAAGAGATCCTGGAACTGAAGCGGGAAGAGATGCTCTACTCGGAAGATCTCTACGAAGACATTGCCCGTGCCGATGAAGGTCCCGACTATGTCAAGGCGCTGTGCCTGAATGTCATCCATGACTGCAATTTGCGCTGCAAGTACTGTTTCGCCGATGAAGGCGAATATCACGGCAAGCGCGAGATCATGCCCGTGGAGATCGGCAAACAGGCCATTGATTTTGTCATCGAAGCCTCCGGTCCGCGCCACAACATTGAGATCGATCTGTTCGGCGGCGAACCGCTCATGGCATTCAAAAACATTAAGGAAATCGTCGACTATGCCCGTCTGCGTGAACTGGAGACCGGCAAGAACATCCGGTTCACCATGACCACCAACGCCACGCTGCTCAATGAGGAGAACATGGCGTACCTGGACAAGCACATGGGCAACATGGTCCTGTCCATCGACGGCCGGCCCAGTGTCAATGACAAAGTCCGGATCCGCTTCGACGGCAAGGGATCCTTTGCCCAGATCATGCCCAAGATCAAGACCATGGTGGAACAGCGCGACAAAACAAAGCAGTATTATGTTCGCGGCACCTTCACCCGGGAAAACCTGGATTTCTACGAAGACTACAAATTCCTGAAGGAAGAGGGTTTCGACGAGATCTCCATCGAGCCGGTGGTCCTGCCCGATGAGCATCCGCTGTCCCTGCGCAGGGAAGATGTTCCGAAAATCAAGGAACAGTATGACCTGCTCTACCAAGATCTGCTGGCATCCCACCGCAAAGGGGAGAAGGTCAAATTCTACCACTTCAACATCGATCTGTCCGGCGGCCCCTGTGTCTACAAGCGCATTTCCGGCTGCGGCGCAGGCTTTGAGTACGTTGCAGTGGCACCCAACGGCGACATCTATCCCTGTCATCAGTTTGTCGGCAATCCCGATTATGTCATGGGCAATCTCAAAGAAGGCATCAAGCGTGAGGACCTGGTCACCAAATTCCGCCAGGCCCACATTTACAATAAACCGGTCTGCAGAGACTGCTGGGCCCGATTCTACTGCTCCGGCGGCTGTCAGGCCAACAACATCAATTTCACCGGCGACATCAGCCAGCCCTACGAGCTGGGCTGTGAGCTTCAGAAAAAACGGATCGAATCAGCCATTGCACTGAAATCAAAAATTATGGAAGAGGAACAGGTGGATAACTAAATGAACAGAAAAAGAAAACCTTCTGCACTGCTGGCACTCATCGTCATTGCAGCCATCGTAGGGATCTTGAGCTATTCGGGCGTATTCGGACTCAGAATGGGTGACTATCGTTTCAAAACCTTCGGCGAGCAGATCGTCAAAGGCCTCGATCTCCAGGGCGGTACCTCAGTCCTTTTGGAAGTGCAGGCGCCCAATCTGGATTCGGCCGGTCTTGACCGGGTCCGTTCCCTCATCAACCTGCGTGTGGATGCCACGGGCGCCGTGGATCCCACCATCACGACCGAAGGCACCAACCGGATCCGTGTCGATATCCCCGGTAAATATCAGTCGGCCAGCATCGTTGAGCAGCTGAGCAAAACCGGTGTACTGACCTTCAAGGATTCTGAGGGCAAAGTCGTCCTCGAAGGCAAGGATATCCAGGAAGCCAGTCCCGGTTACGATGAACTGGGCCGCCTGGTCGTCAATCTGAAAATGAAGGACTCCGGTGTGACGAAATTCGCCGAGGCCACCTCAGCCAATATCGGCAAAAGCATCTCCATCAACATGGATGATGAAATGCTCTCCAATCCCGTGGTCAATGAAGCGATCAAGGGCGGATCGGCCCAGATCAGCGGAAACTTCACGGAAGATGAAGCCAAAATGCTGGCCGCCATGATCAACAACGGGGCGCTGCCCTACCCGGTGAAGACGCTGTCGGTCCAGGAGATCGGCGCGACGCTGGGCTCCACGGTCCTGCCCAATGTAAAGATCGCAGGGATCCTCGGGATCCTGGCCATTTTCCTGATCATGGTCTGGTTCTACCGCGTGCCGGGGATCCTGGCCTCTCTGGCTCTGGTCATTTTCTGTCTCGGCCTGGTCTATATCACTGCCGGTCTGAAGATCTCCATGTCCCTGGCCGGGATCGCCGGGTTCCTCCTGTCCATCGGGATGGCCGTTGACGCCAACGTTCTCATTTTTGAGCGCATCAAGGAAGAACTCCAGTCGGGACAGGAGATCAAACGCTCCATTCAGCTTGGCTTCCGCCATGCCATGAGCTCCATCCTGGATGCCAACATCACGACGCTGATCTCCGGATTTATCCTTTATTACTTCGGAGCCGGATCTGTCCGGGGCTTCTCCCTGAACCTGGTCATCGGTGTGCTGCTCTCCATGTTCACTGCCATCGTCATCACCCGTTTCCTGGTCTATCTGGCCTATTCCGCCGGATTGCTCCAGACAAAAAAAGCCTTTGGCTTCAAGGAAAAGGAAGCGACGTTCCGCTATTCCTTCTTCAAGAACCGCCGGATCTTCTTCATGGCCTCGGCCGTGGTGATCGGAGCCGGTCTTCTGGTCGGCATCGTCCGGGGACCCAATGTCGGCATCGACTTTGCCGGCGGAACCCAGGTCACGCTGCAGTTCCCGGCCCAGGTCAACAAGGCGGAAGTGGACGAGATCCTCAGAAAATATGATGACACTATCAAAACCCAGGTCGTGGACGGGACCAAGCTCGAGGCCCGAAGCCAGAAGCTCACCACTGAGACCTTTGATGAGGCCATTTCAGAGCTGGAAGAGAAGTACCAGCCCGGTGCCAATTTCGTGGAATCGGTCAATGAGATCGGCGCCACCATCGGATCAGAACAGAGCGGCAAGGCGATTTTAGCGTCGGTGCTCTCCGTTCTTGCCATTCTCGGCTATGTCGCCATCCGGTTCAACTTTTCACTGGGCGTGGGGGCCGTGGTCGCACTGGTCCATGACGTGCTCTTCACCCTGTCCATCTACTTCCTGTTCCGGATCCCCATCAACTCTCCGTTCATCGCGGCGATCCTGACCATCATCGGTTATTCCATCAATGATACCGTGGTCATCTTTGACCGGATCCGCGAGAATCTGGCACTGAAGGGATCCCGGCATCTGGATCAGGTCACCGATGAATCTGTCAGCCAGACCATGATCCGGACCATCAATACGTCCCTGACCAACATCGTGGTCATGCTCATGGTGTTCTTCTTTGTCCCCCAGATTCGCGATTTCTCCCTGCCGCTGCTGCTGGGTATGGCTTCCGGTGTCTATTCCTCGATTTTCGTGGCCGCACCGATCTATGTCATGCTGGAAGAAAAGTTCAGAGGCAAAAAACGTGGGCCTGCAGTCAAGGCAGAAACGAAGCGGGATGTCTTCAAAAAGGCCGTCACCGAACCCGCTGCGGAGACACCGGTCCAGGTCAAAGCCGGGAAAAAGACCAGGGACACGCCGAAATATTCCAATCGCTACCGCAAAAAGAATGTCTCTGCAGGCAATGCGGATGCATCGGATCATAAAGAACACGCTTCAGAGGACGCAGGAGAAGAAGCTGTAAAGCGCGAGATCCCGCTGGCCGATGATTTCAAGTTCAGTTCATCCAGCCAGGAATCCCTGAGAAAAATCAAATTCGATGAGGATGAATACTAAACGTCCTCATTCAGACATGAAAAACCTCCGTACCCAGACCATGGGATACGGAGGTTTTTTGCCGCAGGGACGATGTGGCTTCGGGCTCGGGCAGAGCCGCTAAGGCTCCTGTGTGCTGATCCCCCGGGCTGTTTTTGTGCCGATCTCCCGGCGGAAGAGGAGATAGAAGATCAGCGTGCCGATGAGATAGGCGCCGATGGTGAAGAGATACGGGGTATTATAGGTATACCGCTCCATGATGGTGCCGCCCAGATAGATCCCCAGGGCCCGGGTGAGATTGTTGAACATCACGCGCATGGCGCTCATCAGGGGGCGGTGTTCTTCCAGGGCGATGCTCATGGCGATATTGCGGATCAAAGGCTGCCCCATGTTCATCAGGGAGCTGCGCAGGAAAAAGGCCACGGCCACCACCAGGATCCCCTGGGGGAGTCCGATGGCGATGAGCAGGGGAATGGACAGCATCTGCGTCAGCACGATGGTTTTGTGATCCCCCAGCCGCTTGCTCAGGAAGGGAACGCTGAGCCCGCCGAAGACAGTGCCCAGCTGGGCGAAACTCAGGATGAGGCCCACCAGGGTCTCGGTGGTATCGAGCATGTACTTGAGATAGACCCCGAAAAAGGGGACCACCATGCCTGCGCCCAGACCGATGAAGCCGGTGTAGAGGAGGAAGGTGACGTTCTGTGTGGTGAAAAAAGCCCGGAATTCCCGAAAATCCAGGGGTTTCTGGCTTTTGACCGGTTTGGGCCGAAGCCTTGACAGGGGGATGATGGCGATCAGACTCATCAGACTGACCAGGATCAGGGCCCAGCGCAGGGCCTGCGCATCGGAGGAGGTCCGGCTGGAAAACAGATCTGCCAGCGTGCCGGTGAGCAGTGAGCCCGTCATGAACGCCGCATTGCGGACGGCAAAGGTGAGGCTGAAGGCATGGACGCGTTCCTCCCCCTCGCACTGATTGAAAATGAAGGGGGACTCCACTGTCAGCATGGCTGCCTGGCCAAAGCCGAAGAGCACTGCGATGATCTCCATCAGGCGCAGATCCGGCGCCAGCACAATGAGGATCGAGGTGATCCCCACCGTGAACAGGCCCAGGATCAGGGTTCGTTTGTGTCCGATCCTGCCGGCGATGAAGGCGATGAGAAAGGTGGAGATCCCCACGGAAAACCGGCGCAGGGAAAGGATGGTGCCCACGGTACTTTCCGGATAGCCCATCTCTTTGATGTAGATCCCGAAAAATCCGTTAAAAGAAGCGGAGGTCAATCCATAGAGAAAGACAATGACGATGAAACTTTTAATGATTGGATTTAAATTTTTATAACTCATAGTATTATTGTAATCCTCCCTTCGCGGATTTCAAAGTGATCCCATACAGGAATCCAGCCAACCGGTACAATTTCGGATCCCTGGACACGTTGTTGCCCCTCAGGACTGAAGGGGGCAACTAACCGGCTGGGACTGGTGATGGTTTTGGGTCCGGACATGCAAAAATCCCCTTCGCTGAAAGGGGATTTCTCATATTGCGAAAACGGCCTGGGAACATTGCGGTTCCCGCCGCAGAGCGGCAAAAGTTAATTCAGATCGGGGGAGAGTGCTTTTTCCAGCATCAGTTCAGCTTCTTCTTCCCTGATGTTGAAGCAAAGAGCGATCTCTTCATTCAACAGGCCGGTGATCTTCCGAAGATACGTCGTGTCGGTCTGGCAAAGTTTCTTCGTGGTGCCTTCAAAGGAATCTTTCTTGGACATGATCGCTTTATACAGGCCTAAAAGGTTTCTGAATTCCTGGTCCTTGATGGCTTTGGTGTAGAAATCCTTTAAGTGCTTATGGCTCAATGTGGCTAAATCGACCGTTTCCATGTCGGATAATTCATTCAAAGCAGTCAGTGCTTCCGCTTTGGAACAGATCCGTCTCATCAGAACATCCGCATCCACAGGCGTGTAGGCCGTGGTGTTGGTGGAAAGGGACTGCATGACGTAATAAAGCCTGTCACTGGTGCCAGAAATGTCGGGTACACAGACATCCTCTACTCTGTAGACCCCCTCGGTGCGATACAACACCAAATCATTTTTATGAAACATCTTTACCTCCTGTGGCAGAAAAAGGGAAAACGTGGCGAACCCACGTTTAGCGACTTATCTGAATATATTATAGCATATTTTCAGAAAAATGTAAAAAGGAGC
>CAYYVR010000004.1:32636-39848 GCA_964475185.1 uncultured Clostridium sp.
ACGGCAGAAAACAGCATATATGAGCCGTAACGTGATAAAATAAAGGTAATGTCATTCCCACCAATCCATTGCCAAAGGAGAACACCATGGATTTTAAAGAACACATCAGAGTTATAGAGGACTTCCCGAAGGCGGGCATCAGCTTCAAGGATATCACCACCGTCATCAAGAACGGACCGGTTTTCAGAGAGATGGTGGATGTCATGGCGTCGCGCCTGAAGGATCTGAAGATCGATGCGGTGGCCGGACCGGAAGCCCGCGGATTTATTTTCGGTGTGCCCGTGGCCTATGCACTGGGCGTCGGGTTTATCCCGATCCGCAAAAAAGGCAAGTTGCCGGCGGATACCTTTTCTCTGACCTATGATCTGGAATACGGCCAGGATACGCTGGAAGTCCACAGGGATGCCATTACACCGGGCATGCGCGTGGCCATCATCGATGACCTGCTGGCAACGGGCGGTACCATCGCTGCCTGCAAGGACCTGCTGGAGCTGGCCGGGGCCGATGTCGTTTCGGTGGATTTCGTCATCGAACTGACCGGGCTCAAAGGCCGTGACAAACTGGCCGGCTACAATGTCGAGAGCATGGTGGAGTACGAATTCTGATCCGAAAGATCCGATGCTGCCGGGCTCCTCAGCGCCACTTGAGTGAACACCCCGTTTCACCGGTGTGCGCCTGATGTTCACCTGACCTTCGCGTGACCTGCGCGTGACCCGGTCGTTTCAGTGATAGACAAAATCAATCAGTTTAATATATAATATCCTCATTGTTTTACAGGCAGTTCAAGTCCTTGCAAAAGGACTTTTTTGTGTAAGACCGTGAAAGGGAGGTGATCCAGGGTGATCCACGGATTATTGTCGAAGATCGATAAAACAGGCAACATTGACAAGGAAGTCATCATCAAAGCCTACAATCTGGCCAGTGAGGCGCACAAGGGACAGATGCGCCTGTCGGGAGAACCTTATGTGATCCATCCCATCGAGGTGGCCTCCATTCTGGTGGATATCGGCATGGACACCAACACCATTGCGGCAGCGCTGCTCCATGACGTGGTGGAGGATTCGGATTTTACCTATGAAGACATTGAACGCGAGTTTGGCACGGAAGTGGCTGAACTGGTGGAGGGTGTCACCAAGCTGGGTAAGATCGAATTCAAGTCCAAGGAGGAAGAGCAGGCGGACAACGTCCGTAAAATGGTCCTGGCCATGGCCAAGGACATCCGGGTGGTCCTGATCAAGCTGGCTGACCGCCTTCACAATATGCGGACACTGCGGTTCAAGAGCCCGGAAAAGCAAAAGGAGAAAGCCAAGGAAGTCTTTGACATCTATGCACCCCTGGCGCACCGGCTCGGTCTGTTCCGGATCAAGTGGGAGCTGGAGGATCTGGCCTTCCGTTATATCAACCCGTCGGAATATTACGACCTGGTGGATCAGATCGCCGAAAAGCGCAAGGAACGGGAAGAATACATCCAGCGCGTCATGGGCGAGATCGTCGACCGGCTGCGCGATTCGGGTATCGACTGCGAGATCGACGGACGGCCCAAACATTTTTATTCCATCTACAAAAAAATGAACAATCAGTCCAAGACCATCGATCAGATCTTTGACCTCACGGCCATCCGGGTCATCGTGGATTCGATCAAGGACTGCTACGCGGCCCTTGGCATCGTCCATACGATCTACAAGCCGATCCCCGGCCGGTTCAAGGACTATATCGCCATGCCCAAACCCAACATGTACCAGAGCCTGCACACCACAGTGATCGGGCCTCTGGGCAAGCCTTTTGAGATCCAGATCCGCACCCATGAGATGCACCGCACCGCGGAATACGGCATTGCCGCGCACTGGAGCTATAAGGAAGGCAATGATCATTCCGTGGTGGACAAACGCTACCTGTGGCTGCGGGACATGCTGGAATGGCAGAAAGACACCACCGATGCCGATGAATTCATGGAAGGCTTCAAAGTGGATCTGTTTGAAGATGAAGTGTTTGTCTTCACTCCCAAAGGTGAAGTCATCAATCTGCCCTCTGATTCAAGCCCCATTGATTTTGCCTATCGCATCCACACCGACATCGGCCATAAAACGGTGGGGGCCAAAGTCAACGGCAACATGGTCTCGCTGGACTACCGGCTCAAGACCGGTGAGATCGTCGAGATCATCACCTCCAATGCCAATAAAGGGCCTTCCATCCACTGGCTGAACATTGTCAAGTCCAACCAGGCCAAATCCAAGATCCGCAGCTGGTTCAAAAAAGAAAAGCGCGAAGAAAATATCATCAAAGGCAGAGAGCTTCTGGAGAAGGAAGCCAAGCGGCGGGACCGGACCTTCGGTGACATCGCCCGCGGCGTGCCGCTGCATAAGATCATCGGCAAGTATCACGGATCCAGCATCGACGATCTTCTGGTGGTGGTTGGGACCGGTCAGGTCACGCCGGCCTTTGTCGTGGATTTCCTGATCAAAGGCCTTGAGGAAAAGGAAAAACAGGAAAAGAAACTGAGCCTGGAGGAAGAACTCACCAATGCCAACGCCCTGGTGGAGGATTCCAAAAAGAAGGCAGAACTGCGCAAAAAGAAAAAGTCGAAGAACTTCTTCGGCGTCCGCGTCACCGGCATGGATAATGTCGAAGTGCGGTTCTCCAAATGCTGCAACCCTCTGCCGGGGGATGAGATCATCGGCTACATCACCAATTTCCGAGGCATCTCCGTGCACCGGACCGACTGCGAAAATCTGAAAGTTTTAAGAGACAAGGAAGATGCATCGCGGTTCGTCAATGTGGAGTGGGAGACCCAGTCGGAGGAACTTTATTCAGCCAGACTGAAGATCGAGGCAGTGGACCGGCCCAATCTCCTCACGGACATCATGCTGTTGCTCAATGAGATGAAACTGGCCATCAATTCAGTCAATGCGGAAAATAAGAAAAACGGCGAAGCGGTCATCAATCTGTCGATCCTGGTCTCCAACATCGACCTTTTGACCGAGCTGTTCAAGCGCATCAAAAAGCTGCCCTCGGTCATCGATGTGTTCCGGGTCGGCAATCTGTAGGAGCAGGAAAGCAAACTATGAGAGCAGTAGTACAACGAGTCAGACGATCCAGTGTATCCGTTGATGGCGTGACCATCGGCGAGATCGGAGCGGGGTTCAACGTCCTGTTGGGCATCTCCACCGAGGATACGGAAAAGGATCTGAAATATATCGAAGATAAAATCGCAGGACTGAGGCTGTTTGACGACGAAAACGGCGTCATGAACGTTTCCCTGGAAGATCGGAGGGGGGAGATCCTGCTGATCTCCCAGTTCACCCTGTACGGCGACGCCCGCAAGGGGCGGCGCCCCTCGTACATTCACGCCCAGAAGGGCGAAGCCGCCGTGACCTTTTATGAGCAGCTGGCAAAAAACCTTCGCCAGCGGGGCTTTAAGGTCGAGACCGGGGAGTTCGGCGCTGAAATGGAAGTGACCATCGTCAATGACGGTCCCGTGACCATTCTGCTGGATTCCACGAAATTGTTTTAGGAGGAAGTCAATGAATATACAAAAACTTGCCCTGGGCATGTTCCAGTCCAACTGCTACGTGGTATCGGAAGGGACCGAGGCATTCCTGGTGGATCCGGGCGATCGTCCGGTGGAGATCCTCAATTACCTGGATCTGCACGGGCTTAACCTGAAATTCATCCTGCTCACCCACGGCCATCTGGATCATGTCAATGGTGTGGACGGGATCACCAAGGTCCATCGCGTGCCGGTCTATCTGCACCCGACGGATGCTGCCGCCATCACCGGAAAAACCCGGATCTTCGGCGACATGAAAAGCGAGACTGTGCCCGTCCATGAAGGGATGATCATTCCCTTTGCCAGCCATGAGATCTCGGTCATCGAAACGCCGGGACATACCGAAGGCGGGGTCTGCTATCTGGTGGACGGGAATCTGTTTGCCGGCGACACCCTGTTTAAACATTCCATCGGCCGCTCCGACCTGCCCGGCGGCAATTATGACGCTCTGCTTGCGTCAGTCCGGGAAAAGCTCTATGCGCTGCCCGATGAGACGAAGGTCTACGCCGGGCATGAAGATGACACAGACATCGGCCACGAAAAGAAGTACAACATGTTTGTCAAAGGAACGATCCAGTAAGTCTTGGCTGTCCGCAGCCGGAGACGCCCGGATCGGGCCCATTGAGGAAACTGCCCCGGGTTTTGCCAGAGCCGCACCGGGGCAGCTTCTTTTTTTTGGGGGATCTTTGACCGGACCCGTCAGGAAATCAGGGTCAGATCGGCGATAAGATTTGTCAGAATGCGCCCTGACGATTTATAATGGATAAGATGACGCGATCAGTGATCGCAGCAAACAAGGGTGATCAAAAGCAACCGGCTGGAAGCCGGGCGTTCCTGAAAAAAGAACGCAGGCTCAGATCGCCAAGGACTTAAAAAAGCAGGTCCCTGATGGGGCCGATCACGGAATAAAGGGGTAACGAACATGGGAGAAGCATTAGGTAAACTACGCCGCACACACATGTGCGGAGAATTGAGAAAGGAACACATCGGGCAGAGCGTCACCATCATGGGGTGGATCCAGACCAGCCGGGACAAAGGCTCGCTGATCTTCAGCGATGTCCGCGACCGGGATGGGATCACGCAGGTCGTCTTCCGCGAGGAAGTGGCCGGGGAAGCGCACGAAAAAGCCAAGGGCCTGCGCCGCGAATACTGCGTGGCAGTCACCGGGGAGGTGGTGGCCCGGGAAGCCGTCAATCCAAACCTGCCCACCGGCGACATTGAGATCAATGCCGCAGAGCTGAAGATCCTTTCCGAATCCGAAACACCGCCGATCCAGGTCATGGAAAATCTGGATGCCCGGGAAGATGTCCGGATGAAATACCGGTATCTGGACCTGCGCCGTCCGGACATGCAGCGGATCCTGTTCCTGCGGTCCAGGGCTGCGTTGTCGGTGCGCGAATATTTCAATCAGAACGGATTCATCGAAGTGGAGACGCCGACCCTGGCCCGGAGCACGCCGGAAGGCGCTCGGGACTATCTGGTGCCTTCCCGCAATTATCCGGGGACGTTCTATGCGCTCCCGCAGTCCCCTCAGCTCTTCAAGCAGCTCCTGATGGTGGCGGGGTTTGACCGCTACTTCCAGGTGGTGAAATGCTTCCGTGATGAAGACCTGCGGGCCAACCGCCAGCCTGAATTCACTCAGATCGATATCGAGACCTCTTTCCTCGGCGAGGAAGAGATCCAGGCGCTGAACGAAGGCCTGATCAAAAAAGTCTTCAAAGATGTGCTGGATGTGGAGATCCCGACCCCGTTCCCGCGGCTGCCTTACCGGGAAGCCATGGATCGCTTCGGATCCGACAAGCCGGATCTGCGCTTTGGCATGGAGATCAAAGATATCTCAGAGACGGTGAAAGACACCGAATTCGTCGTTTTCCGGTCGGTCCTTGACAACGGCGGGTCCGTTCGGGCCATCGTGCTGGAGGGCGGCGCGGACACCGGGCGAAAGGACATCGACCGGCTGGGCGAATTTGTCAAAACCTACAAAGCCAAGGGCCTGGCCACCATCGCGCTGAAGGCCGACGGCATCAAAGCCTCCATCGGAAAATTCTTCGATGAGGCGGCGCTTTCCGATATCGCAGCAGCCTGCGGCGCAAAAACGGGGGATCTGATCCTCATCGTGGCCGACCGCGACAGCGTGGTATTCCAGTCCCTGGGGGCCCTGCGCCTGGAACTGGCCAAAAAACATGACCTCATCCCTCAGGGCGTCTACAACTTCCTGTGGGTCACGGAATTTCCGCTCCTGGACTACAGTGAGGAGGAGGCCCGCTATGTGGCGGCCCATCATCCCTTCACCTCGCCCATGGATGAAGACATTGAGCTGATAGAAACCGATCCCGGCAGTGTCCGGGCCAAAGCCTACGACATGGTGCTCAATGGCGAGGAACTGGGCGGCGGATCCATCAGGATCCATCGGCAGGATCTCCAGGAGAAAATGTTCGAGCTCCTGGGCTTTTCCCAGGAAGAGGCCTGGGCCCGTTTCGGCTATCTGCTGGAGGCCTTCAAGTACGGTCCGCCGCCCCATGGCGGTCTGGCCTTCGGCTTTGACCGGCTCATCATGTTCCTGGCCGGAACGGACAACATCAAGGATGTCATTGCTTTCCCGAAAAATCAGAACGCGTTCTGTCCGCTGACGGAAGCCCCCAATGTGGTGGATGCATCGCAGTTGAAGGAACTGGGCATCGCCCTGGCCCCGGACCAGCCTGAACCGGCCCGGGAGGAGGAGTAGAAACATGAAAAAACTGCTGTATACACCGACGCTGATCATCACGGCCCTGATGACCGTGGTGCTGGTCTATCTCATGGCGGACCGCAAGGTTGAACTGTCAGCCATGATCATCGGCGGGATCCTCTTTTTCCTGCTCAACTATGCCATCCTGACGCTGATGGTCCGGGCCATGACTGCGATCCTGCGGACGCTGCGCCTGCCCGGTCTCAAGGTGAAGACGTACGCCTATCATCTTTACCCGGTGGCCATGCTGGTCCTTTATGCCGCGTTTCTCATCATTATGGCGCGGTTGGCAAAAATCTACGTTTCCCCCTACATCCTGGTCGGGTTCGTCCTGGGCGGGGCGATCCTGATGATCCTGGCCCAGCTGGGTGGGGCTTTCCCGGACCGGCGCATATCCGCCAGGAAAACAGCCATCCGGCTGGAAAATGCCGGCGGTATGCTGGGCGGCTTTGAGATCCTCGGATCCCTGGTCGGGGAATATCGGGACGGGCTGGTCATGGGTGTGGATGCCATTCCATACAGTCTCATTGAAAAAATGCACCGCTCCAAGGATTCCATCATCATTGAAGGCACGGATGAAAACAAGCTGGAGCTGATCATTGTGGCGGAAAAAGCTCAGAATTATTTCATTGATCTGCTGGCCGAGCGGCTGGGCATCAAGAAGGATCTCCTGGCCTATCAGGTCACCGACAAAAAAGCCCTCAGGGAGAAGGCGGACAAGGAAGCCAAAGAGCGCCAGCGCACCAAACCGGTGAAGCTGATCCAGGCTCAGGAAGAGGCGAGGCGTCAGGCCCAGGCCCGTTCGAGAGATGCCCAGGGAAGACCTTAGCCAAACTGAACCGTCTATGACGAATGCTGACCCCAAAAACAACCAGGCGGAGGATCCGGCCCACAGGGGCATGGGTCCTCCGCCTGACTTATGCTCCATGATCCGGCC
>CAYYVR010000004.1:39948-45875 GCA_964475185.1 uncultured Clostridium sp.
GGAAAAGAGGAAAAGAAGGGATGAAAAAACTGAATTCGTTCCATCTGATGTCTGTTCCTGTTATAATTTGAGGTAGAATAAATCTCAATGAGATCAACTCGGAGGATCAAATATGTTAAGAGAAATGAATCTGGATACTTTCGTCAACGAACTTGCATCCGTTTCCCCGGCACCGGGCGGCGGTTCCACCGCAGGTCTGGCTGCATCCCTGGGAGCGGCCCTTGCCAGCATGGTCTTCAATCTGACCATCGACAACAAAGCCGGTGAAGGTCTGGCCCCTGAGATCATCGAGCAGATGAAAGCAGCCCGGGAAGACATGCTGCGGATCAAGACAGAGTTCATCGATCTGGTGGAAGAGGATACCGTCAGCTTCAACCGGTTCATGGACGCGCTGAAAATGCCCAAGGCAACGGACGAAGAGAAGGAAGTCCGCAAGGCGGCCCTGGATCAGGCCAAGGTCGACATCATCACCACCCCGGAAAAGATCGCCGTCCTGGGATCCAAAGTCTGGGATGCCATCGAACTGGCCAATGACTACGGCAATCCCAATGCCGTATCTGATGCCGGCGTTGCCGCGCTGATGATGGATGCTGCCATCAAGGCCGCTCTGCTCAACGTCAAGATCAATCTGCCCATGGTGAAGGATGAAGCCAAAAAGGCGGCCTACATCGAACGGATGAATGGTCTTCTGGCTGAGTCCACCGACCGGGTCAATAAGATCTACAGCTCAGTCTCCAACAAGCTGAATGCCTAGTCTCACCGATTTTCAACAGGATATTGCGCGATTAAGGGAGCTCTTCAAAACGGCTCCCTTAATCCAGTTTCAGCGCGCGGCCCGGGAACTTCTCGTCACCTGGCGGGAACGCGAATTTGCCAGAAAAGCCGGGGAGATCACGACCCTGTCGCAGCTCTATGCGCAGCTGGTCCGGGATGCCGCCGGCAGCTCCGTCTACACGCCTGCGGATCTGGCGGCGGAACTTTTTGAAAAAACACCCTGGGAAGCCGGGGATGCGATCCTGGACTGTTCCGGCGGCACGGGCAATCTGGCCCGCCCCTTTGCCATGGCGGGGGCACAGGTCACGCTCATGGACAAGGATGAGACGGCCCTGGCCATTGCTGAAATGGAACTGCCCGGCATCAGAGTGATCCGGGGTGATTTTTTAAAGTCTGACGGGCAGTGGGATGTCATCATCGGCAATCCTCCCTGGGAGGGCCACAAGACCATGAGCCTGGAAGACAAGGCGGCGCTTCGGGAAGCTTTTCCGGGGGTCATGGGCAACAAGGCGGATCTGCATTTCGCGTTCTTCATCCAGGCCCATGAACGGCTCCGTCAGGGCGGCACCCTGGCTTTTCTGGTTTCCCGCTACTGGCTGGAGGCGGAATCTGCCAGGTCCCTGCGTCAGTTCATTCTGCGCCATTTCACCATCACTTATCTCCATGACTGGTACGGGGTGAGGCCCTTCGGCGCCGGGGTGGATCCCCTGCTGATCGTTCTGAAGAAACAGATCCCGACTCAAATCTATGGATTTCCGGTCCGCCGCCAGGATGCCGGGGCGTTTATGATGCGCTCTGATCATCTGAGTGAATTTTCCATGAAGCTCCTGACCAGCGAGGAACGCCGCCTGCGCAGGATCATTGCCCAGACGGCCAGCCAGAGCCTGGGGGAGGCGGGAAGCTTTCACCAGGGCATCATCACCGGCTTTGACAAAGCCTTCATCATGTCGCCCCGGGAAGCCCGGGCGCGGGGCATCGAGGCGGAGCTTCTGGTGGACTGGATCAAATCCAGTGATCTGCGCCAGGTTTCTGATCCCCTGGGCAATCAGAAGCTCGTTACTGAAAAGCGGCTGATCTATGCCGACGCTTCCGCCGGGGCCTATCCCGGGTTCATGGCCTATATCGAAGGGTTCCGGGAACGGCTGGCTTCCCGCCGCGAAGTGAAAAGCGGTCTTCTGCCTTACTACCAGATCCAGTGGGGCCGGGAGCGCTCCCTGTTTGAATCCAGGCGGATCCTCTTCCCCTACAAAGCACCGGCGTCCCTGTTCGTCAATGCCGCCAATGTCTTTCATTCCGCCGATGTTTATTCCTATGTCACGGACCTGGATCAGCAATGGCTCTGCCAGATCCTGAACAGTCCGATCTATGACCGCTACATCAAAACGGAACTGAAAAAACTGGGCGGGACGCTCTATGAATATTACCCCCACCGACTGCGCCGGGTCCTGATCCCGGATCCGATCCGATTCCCGGATGCAGCGGCTTATCTGAAACTCATCGAGGACCAAATGGGAGGAACTGATCATGAAACCAATGCTGCCGGACTATGAACTGGCTGTGGATGCATTCATCGGACAGAGCCCGGAACCGCTCCGGGCGAAGCTGAAGGAACTCCGGTCGCTGGTCCATGCGCGCATCCCCGGGATCACCGAAAAGATGGCCTGGGGGATCCCGACCTTCTGCCTGGAAGGGAAGACTCTGTGCCACATCGGCGGGGGCAAGCACCATGTCGGCTTTTATCCGGGGCCTCAGGCCATCCTGGACTTCGCCCCGAGGCTGACACCCTATAAGACCAGTAAAGGAACGGTCCAGTTTCCCCTGGACCAGGAGCTGCCCGCAGCCCTTGTTGCAGACATGCTGGATCATCTGAAGAACGGCCCGTCCCGATAATGCATACAGGGATCTGCAAAGCCATCACGAAACCATCACGAGGCCATCAAGAAATCTTGGCAAAGTCATCCTGATGCCATGATGAAATCACAGCAAACCACCCCTGCAAAGACATCTTAGCCCGGCGCTGATTCTAAAAAACCGGGCATGGGAGGAAGTATGAAAACTCTGATCTTTAACGGATCGCCCCGAAAAAACGGAGACACCAAAGCCATGATCGGCTACCTGAAGGACCGCCTGAACGGCGAGGTCCATGTCATCGATGCCTATGACAGTCCTGTCAAAGGCTGTGTGGACTGCCGGTACTGCTGGACGCATCCGCACTGCATATTCCCGGATTTTCAGGCCACCGATGATCTCATCCGGGCGGCGGACAACATCATCATTGCCTCGCCCATCTATTTCAATGAGATCACCGGGGATCTGCTGCGGCTGCTCTCCAAGGCGCAGGTCTACTGGAGCGCTGTATTCCTTCGCAAGGAGCAGATCATTGACAAGCCCAAACGGGGCGGTCTGATCTTTGCCTATGCCGGCAACTGCGATCTCTCCTATCCCGAACACACCGCCCGGATCCTGCTTAAAAACATGCGGGTGGAAGAGATCCATCCCACCGTGTTTTCCAATGATACGGATCATGTCCCGGCCAGATTTGATGAACAGGCCATGGCCATGCTGGATGAACTGGCCCTGTTCCTCAACGGCAGCCGCTGAGTGCAGGTAAAGGGAGGCGGTCAGACCGGCGCCGGTCGGGAGTCTGTCCGGCGTCCCTTGATAACCCGTCCGAAACTGGGGTATAATGTTTGGTGGTAAACGATAGGAGTTGAAATGATATGAAATTAGGAATTGTAGGGCTCCCCAATGTCGGGAAGAGCACCCTTTTTAATGCGATCACACAGGCCGGCGCAGAATCCGCCAACTATCCCTTCTGCACCATCGAACCCAATGTCGGTGTAGTGGCTGTGCCCGATGAGCGGCTGGACCATCTGGCAGAAATGTACCACTCAAAGAAAAAAGTGGAAACAGCCATCGAATTCTATGACATCGCCGGGCTGGTCAAAGGCGCCTCCAAGGGCGAAGGCCTGGGCAACAAGTTCCTGTCCCACATCCGGGAAGTGGAAGCGGTGGTCCATGTCGTCCGGGCCTTTGAAGATCCCAATGTGGTCCATGTGGACGGCAATGTGGATCCCATCCGGGACATCGAGACCATCAATCTGGAACTGATCCTCTCCGACATGGAAGTGCTGGAAAAGCGGATGGACAAGGCGCAGCGCCAGGTCCGTTCCGGTGACAAGCATGCCAAGGTGGAATATGACCTGATGGAGCGGATCCGCCAGCAGCTTGAAGCTGAAAAACCGGTCCGCACCATGGAATTCACCCCGGAAGAAGAGGAGCTGGTCCGTCAGTTTTTCCTCATCACCTCCAAGAAGGTCCTCTATGTGGCCAATATCTCGGAAGAGGATCTCTCCTCGGGCAATCATCAGAACGAAATGGTGAAAATGATCCAGGATTACGCCCATGCCGAAGGCGCCGGCGTCATCGTGGTCTGCGCCAAACTGGAGGAGGATATGTCCGGGATGTCAGACGAGGAAAAACATGAGATGCTGGCAGAGTACGGCCTCAAAGAGACCGGCCTGGATCTTCTGGTCAAGGAAAGCTACGACCTGCTGGGTCTGATGAGCTTTCTCACCGCCGGTCCCACTGAATCCAGAGCCTGGACCATCAAAAAAGGCACCAAGGCCCAGCAGGCAGCCGGCAAGATCCACTCCGACATCGAGCGCGGGTTCATCCGGGCGGAGATCGTCTCTTACGCCGACCTCATGGCCTGCGGTTCAGAATCGGCAGCCAAGGAAAAGGGACTGTTCCGGCTGGAGGGCAAAGAATACATCATGCGCGACGGCGACGTGGTGAACTTCCGGTTCAACGTTTAGGGGCTCCCAAAATGCGATAGCGCTAGCTTTTCCGGACCGGGCTTTTGCCCGGCAGACGGTCAAACCATATCCATCAGCCCGGTTCTTCCGCCCAGGAAGGACCGGGCTTTCACGCTGCGGGTCCTTTCGTCAGACATTTTCAGCCCGGGCAATGCCGATCCATGCTCTGAGCGGATCCTGCCGGCGGGGGCAGGGGAGGAAATCCGCTGTCTGTTGGCTTTCGGGAATATTAACGTGGCTTTAAAGAATCGTTTAGTGATTTAGGGTATAATTAAACCATTAAAAGAAATGTCTGAAGACCGGAGAAGGACTGGAACGAGCCTTTGCCGCTTTGGATCACCGGGACTGGACCCAGGGGGCGATGCGCCGACCTGGATTCACCGGATCAAGGAGTAAAACCATGCACTATTTTCCGAAAATCGGCCTATTCAAGTTCATCCTGCTGTTCCTTCTGAGTATCCTGCTCAGTGCAGTGCTGATCGTGCCCTATACGTTCATGAGCGCCGCCAGCGGGATCACCGCCAGCACTGAAGCCATCATTGTGTTCCTGTCATCCCTGGGCCTGTATACCGGCATCCTGATCTTCATCTGGCGCATGAGCCTCACCGATACCGACCGGGCACGCATCAGGCGGCCGGCGCCGGCCAGGAGCCCACGGCACATCGCCTTTGCCCTTGCGCCGTTTCTGCTCAGTCTGCCGGTGAATATCCTCTATGTTCTGTTCCTGGAACGATTCATGCCGAACTTCCTGGACCGGATGATGGAAGCCGGCAATCTGCCGGAAAACCTGCTGGGCGCCTCGGACCCGCTGTCCCTGATCCTCCTCTTCCTGGCGGTGGTGGTCATGGCGCCCATCGTGGAGGAGATCGCCTTTCGCGGCGTTCTCTATAATATGCTCAACAAGACCATGTCCCTGTGGGGGGCTGCCCTGGTCAGTTCGGTGGTCTTCGGGATCATGCATGGGACGACGTTTCTCCAGACGGCGGTCATTGGATTTGTCCTGGCTGTTATTTATCAGGTCACCGGGGATCTGAAAATGGCCATGCTGGGCCATGCGGTCAACAATGCCTTTGCTTTCGGGCAGGGGATCCTCCTGTCCAACGGGGTCATTGTGGACGGGGAGACCAGCGCTGAGATCTTCGGAATGATCCTCATGGTCCTGGGCGTTGGCATGATCATTGCCACGGTCCTTTATTTACGGCGCAATTCCCTGCGGGCCATCTTCAGGGATTCCGCTCCGGTTTTCAAGCATGAAATCTGGGAAAACCAGCGGGCTGCCGCCGCCGCCGCTTCGATGGAAAGGGAGGGGGAGGACCCGGATCAGGAGTTTTTGTC
>CAYYVR010000004.1:45975-47861 GCA_964475185.1 uncultured Clostridium sp.
AAAACCAGCGAGGTGATCACTATGGTAATAGCATGCGGAGTGTATCGGTTGAAGCTGCATTCAGCTTATTCGCTGAAAGACAAACGAATGGTGACCAAATCCATCATTCAGAGGATCCGCAATAAGTTCAACGCATCCTGTTCTGAGACCGGATTGAATGATTCCATCCGGGACATCGAAATTTCCGTCTCGGTCATCAATTCATCCAAGGTCGTCGCCGAGAATGAAGCGTCGCGGATCTCAGACTTCATCTACAATCATGCGGAAGCGGAACTGGTGGGGGAGGATATCGAAATCATCTATATCTGAAAGACGGATCGGGGGCTCGAACATGAGAGTCTGCCCCGGCCATCCTTTCGACTGGTGCCTCCGGCACCGATCCGGCGGATCAGAGGTCCGCACAAAGGTCAGGGCCGCTGACCGGGGGGGGTCACCTGTTCAGCGAGGCAAGTCAAAAAACCGTGGATCCAGGCGACCTGCGGTTTTTTTTCATGGATTTTCGGGGCTGAGATCTCCGCATTTGTCCGGAACTGAAACAAACGGGGCGAAGAGGCGGTCTTTGTTGTATAATTACAGTATTACACAAGAAATGAAGAGGCGTTTTATGTTTATTTGTGATATCAGCATTTTCAACCGCTATGGAAAACAGAAACTGGACGACCTGCTCAGACCGCTGTCTTTGGACTGGCGGGAGCTGGTGGTCCTTTTGGTCATCGATCAGGTGCCGGGCATCACGCAGAGGCGGCTCACCCCGTTTCTGCAGACGGATAAAGCCAATGTCACGAAAGTTTTAAAACGCATGGAGGAGCAGGAACTGATCCGCCGGGAACCGGATGAGGCGGACCATCGCAACAAGATCTGCTTTATGACGGCGTCCGGCCAGGGGCTTGTGCCCGAACTCAACCGGATCATGGCTCAATGGGAAACAGAGTGTTTTCGGGGATTGAGCGCCCAGGACCTGGCCGAATTTGACCGCATCAGTCAGAAAATCACTGCGAATCTGACAGAATATGGGTGTGACTGATCCCTTTTTAGAAAGACGCAAAAAAATAAGCGATAAAATAAGCAAAAAAATAAGCAAAAAATATGCGAAGAATGAAAAAAGAACGGCAGACGCTGTGTATGCACAGTGTCTGTCGTTCTTTTGCATGGTCTTTTCATGGTGTCATCGGAGGGAGGGATCACGGGGACTGCATAGAGAATAAGCACAGTCGATGAAGTTGCCGGCTTCCCTTTCGATCTGCCTTATTCCAGTTCCGGCTGAGTTTTCGGCATGATGTCTTCTTCTTCGATGATGTACTTTTCCTCCACTTTCAGCCTGGCCTCCGGTTTGATCTCCGCAAAGAAGGCTTCAAAATCTTTCTGGAGCTGGCGCTGCTCCTTTTCTTCCAGCTCCTTGCGGAGGGCTTCGAAGAGTTCGTTCTCCTCTTCCTGGACGTGGTGGGAGAGGAGATCTTTCAGGAGATGAAGATGGGCTTTCCACATTTCATCGTCTGAGGGCGTATCCAGAATGATCTGCATGGTACGGCGGATCCCGGCATGTTCGGCCTTTAAATTGTTTTTGACTTCCCGAACGTCTTTCTTGTTGGACAATGCTTCAAACACAACTTGTTCTTCGGATTCATGATGGGAGAGGACAAACGTCGCAAGATCATTGAAGATCTCCGGTGCCTTTTCCTCATCGTTTTCCATCATCAGGAAATAATTTCGGATCTCATCGTGCTCTTTTTTGATTTCTTCCAAGATTTTCAATTTCATTCCCGCCTTTCAACATCGGATTGATTCATTTTCATTATAGGACTAAGGAGGAGGGCCGCCGGTGACTGCGGATAATAATTTACGGACACTCTCCAGTTTGGATACGATTTTCAATCTTAATTCACATC
>CAYYVR010000005.1:0-6113 GCA_964475185.1 uncultured Clostridium sp.
GGGGTCAGCGGATCGTAGTCCACGACGATGAGATCGGCATAGGCCCCTGCCTGGAGAATGCCCAGCGGTTTTTTGAAGTAGCGGGACAGGATCTTCGGGTTGTTTTCAAACTGCAGCGTCAGGGCTTCGCCAAAGCCCACAGTGGGATCGGATAATGCGTGGGACTGGAGGATCTTGGCCACTTTCATCGATTCGAACATATCGTTGGTGTAGGCATCGGTGCCCAGTCCCACCAGGATCTGTTTTCTAAGCATTTTCACCACCGGTGAGGTCCCCACGGCATTGCTCATATTGGACGCCGGGTTGTGGACCACCATGGTGTCCGTCTCCCGGATGCGGTCAAGTTCTTCGTCATCGGCGTGGACACAGTGGATCGCAAGGGTTTTGGGCCCCAGGATCCCGAAGCGTTCCAGGCGGTGGACCACCCGCATGCCGTGCTCTTTCACCGAGAGGATCTCATCATCGGCCCCTTCCGCGACATGGATGTGGAACCCGGTATCCAGGCCCTGCGCGGCCTCGCGGCAGGCGTCCAGGGTCTGGTCTGACAGCGTAAAGGCGGCATGGAGGCCGAAGAGACCGTGGACCATGTCCGAGTCCTGCATATTGGCCCAGCGGATAAAACCGGCGTTTTCACGGATCCCTTCCCGGGCGATGACGTCGCCGTCCCGGTCCGAGGTCTCATAGCACAGGCTGGTCCGGATCCCCAGATCCGCCGCCGCCTCGGCGATGGCGAAGAGCGATCCGGTGATGTGATGGGGGCTGGCATGGTGGTCGATGACCGTGGTCACCCCCTGCATGATGGAGTCGGACAACGTCCCGTAGGCCGAAACCTTCGTATCCTCCACCGTCAGTTCCTTGTCCAGGTGCCACCACAGATTCTCCAGGATCTCCAGGAAATTCCTGGTGGGGTCCTTGGGGCCGAAGCCCCGGGCAAATGCCGAATAGATGTGGCTGTGGGCGTTGATCATGCCCGGCATGATCAGCCGGCCGCCGACATCATGGATCCCCTCGTCGGGGTATCGGGCTTTCAGTTCCGAAAAATCACCGACCTCGATGATCTCGCTGCCCTGCACCCGGACCGCCCCCGAGGGGAGCACCCGGTTGGTTCCGTCATTGGTGAGGACTGTTCCGTTGCCGATGATCATAGGGCACCTCCTGTGCGGACGATGAGCCAGGGATAGTCGGTTCTGACAGTCCGGGCGAAGATCTTCAGGTCCTCGTCACGGATCCCGTCCAGGTTCGTGGTTTCCGTTGTCCGGTCTGCATAGCGCACCAGGACACGGTCTTCGTCGAAACAGAAGCCGACGTTGGCGGACTCTGCAAAGTCCTCCCTGCTGCCAAACAGCGTCACCTTGTCCAGGTAGGGCCGGCCGGCGTGGGGGCAGAACGTGGTGCAGTTGCCGCATTCATTGCAGGCGTAATCCAGATGCAGGATCTGATGGACATTGGCAAAGCCCGGCACGCGGACGGCCACATTGGCCCGGTTGGGGCAGACCTCGGTGCAGATCTCACAGATGTCGTTGCAGGACAGGCAGCGTTCGCCGTCCTCGCCGCCTGGCAGCGGCAGCATCAGGAAACCGCGCAGGTTGTAGATCGCATTGGCATCCAGGGGCAGCCGGACGCCGCGGAACATCTCTTTGGCCTGGGAATCATCGGTCTCCGTCATGATCCGGAGGGCCAGTTTCTTCGCCTCAGCCATGGCATAGACGGCCTCAAGCCGTGTCTTCTGATCCTTCACGGTGAGCCGTGCACCGGCGATGCCTTCATCGCGTCCGGTGGTGGATACGACGAAGTCCCGGCCCTGAGCCAGTTCCATCAGCTGCGCAGCGTCGACCTCATAGAGGAACTGTACGCCGTACGCTTTGATCATCCGAAGATCCAGCGCCATGGAACGGGCCGACTGACCGGTCTTTTCCATGATGCTGCTGAGGATGCCGAAGGGTTTGTCTTTCTTTTCCGCCACGGTGACGGCAAACCCTGCCCGAGCCAGATAATAGGCCGCAGACAGTCCCTGGACGCCGGCGCCGATGACCAGGACGGTTTTCCCGTTGGCCCGGGGCGGGATGATGGAATCGATGTAGTCGGCCATGCCGCCCTGGACCGCCGCATGCTTGACCCCGCGGATGTCGATGGTCTGATCATAATCCACCCGGTTGCAGCGTTTGGTGCAGGGGTGGTAGCAGATCTCACCCAGTGTCGCCGGCAGGGCGTTGTCCCTGGCGATGACGGCCATGGCGGCCTGGTAGTCTTCCTCGGCGGTGAGCTTCAGATACGTGGGGATCTGCTGATGGATTGGGCAGCCGCCGTCCTGACAGGGCGCCTTGAAGCAGTCGAACAGGGGCAGCGGGGTATCAGTCTTGCGCAGGAGGATATCCTCCCGGTATGCTTTGTGATTGCGCGCATCGGCCATGACCGCAGCGGCCAGCGCGGCGATTTTCTGCGCATCCGGTCCGATGTAGACAGGTTCAAGCCAGGGCTGCGTCACCTGGGCGATCTGCGCCAGCCGTTCGTATCCGCCCGGTTTGAGCAGGGTCGTGCACACCGTCACCGGCAGGATCCCGGCCTGGATGAGATCCGGCATGTTCAGGGCATCCGCTCCGCCGGAGTAGGCCATGGGCAGACGGCTGCCGAAGGTTTCGGATAATTTCTTCGCCACATGAATGGTCAGCGGCAGCAGCACGCGGCCCGAAGCGTACATTTCCTCGCCGGGCAGCTCATTCCGCCGGATCTGGACGGGGAACGTGTTGGTCAGCTTGACGCCGAAGACCCGGCCGGATTCGGCCGCAGTGGTCAGAAGTCCCTCCATCATCGGAACGGCTTCCTCATACTGCAGATCCTGCTCGAAATGGTGGGTGTCGAAGCTCACATAATCAAAGCCCAGGGCATCCACCAGACGGCGGGCCTCATCGTGACCCAGAAGGGTCGGGTTGCATTTCAGGAGGACATCCACCTGTTTTTGCGTGAGCAGATACTTCACGATGGCTTCGATCTCATCCTTGGGGCAGCCATGCATGGTGGAGAGGGCAAGGCTCGTGCAGATCTCAGGCGAAATGGCCTCCAGATCCTCCCGGGAAAAGCGCTCGAACCGATCCAGGGATTCCTCCAGGATGGTGTAGCACGCCCGGTAGACCGCTCCATCCGATGCATTTTTCAGGCCTTCGATGAACCCGTCGATCTTGGGGGTCATGATCCCCTCCAGCGAGTAGCCGACACTCATATTGAAGGCGAAATCCCGTTCATCGGACAGATCCAGTTCGCGCATGGCCAGATGGCACAGAAACCAGGCTTTGATGTACTCCGCCTGGGCCTCTTCCACCGTCAGCTCCGTGGACCACTCCACGTTGTAGCCTTCATCGGCGGCATTGATGCAGGGTTTGGCAATGGCCTCGCGCAGCGCCTGGCCATCCATGATCTGGACGGTCTTGAGTTCCATGAAGCGAGCTCCGGCCACATAGGCGGCCACGATGTTCTGGGCGAGCTGCGTATGGGGTCCGGCAGCCGGTCCGGTGGCGGATCTGATGAGGCACCCGAAGGGAGTCTTCATTCGATGACTCCCTGCCTGGTATGCCTTGCCCAGATCCACGCCGAATATTCTGCCCCGGTTCTTTTTCTCTTCCAGCATCCAGGTAACCAGGTCGCGGAAGTCGACGGGTCTCATGATATCAGACATGGTATTCTCCTTTGGTCAGTTGGAAATCCAGGTCCCGGTCTTGCCGTCCAGCGCTTCCCTGGCTTTTTCCAGCGAAGTGATGAGGGCTCTGCGGCCGGGTTTGGACTGTGCGTATTTCAGTGCCGCCTCAACCTTGGGCAGCATGGACCCTTTGGCGAATTCGCCGTTTTCAATGTGGCGGGCGGCTTCATCGGCCGACAGCTCGCTCAGCCACATCTGATCGGGTTTGCCGAAGCGGATGGCCACTTTCTCCACCGCCGTCAGAATGATGAAGGCGTCGGCATCGAGGGATTCCGCCAGCAGTTCGGAGGTGAAATCCTTGTCGATGACGGCCGCCACCCCGGTGAGATGACGGTCTTCATCCTCGATCATCGGGATCCCGCCGCCGCCGCCGGCGATGACGACATGACCCGAATCCAGAATGCTCCGGATGGCCTTGATGCCGATGATCCGCATGGGTTTGGGCGAGGGCACCACCCGACGGTAGCCGCGGCCGGCATCCTCTTTCATGACATAACCGCGGGACACGGCCAGTTCTTCGGCCTGGTCCTTCGTATAGAAGCTGCCCACGGGCTTTGAGGGATCGGCAAAGGCCGGATCCGCCCTATCCACCAGGACCTCCGTCACCACGGTGACCACATCCTGGACGATCCTGCGAGCCCGCATCTCATTGATGATGGCATTCTGCAGATGGTAGCCGATGTAGCCCTGGCTCATGGCGCCGCATTCCGGGAAGGGCATCGCCGGCGTGTTGGCGGGGGTGTTCACCGCCGCTTCAAAGGCCAGATTGATCATCCCCACCTGGGGGCCGTTGCCGTGGGCAATGGCGATCTCGTAGCCTTCCTCCAGCAGGTCCACGATGGAGTCCGCTGTGACGCGGACGGCTTCCATCTGTTCATCGGGGGAATTGCCCAGGGCGTTGCCGCCCAGGGCGATGACGATACGTTTGCTCATAGAAGCTCCCTTTATTCCAGGTCCTTTAACAGACCGGTCTTTTCGTTGAATTCATTGATGAGACGATCGACTTCGTCGGCCTGGGCAGCAACGGCTTCAAAGGTCCCTTCCTGATCATACCAGAGCTGATTGATCTCTTCGTAGGTCTTGCCCTGCTGCTCCACCCAGGTGTAGTACTTGAGATTGTGGATCCGCTTGCGCTCGGCATAGGTCAGCTCCAGCAGGTTGTCCGTCTTCTGGCCCAACAGGCGGCAGTTGTAGTCAATGGCAGCCTGGGTCGCCGTGTATTCGCCTTCTTCCTCATGGAGTTCCCTGATCCGGGAGACATACATGTCCACGGAGTCGGTGAGGACCGTGGCGATGACGTCTTTTTCCGTGAGTTCATAGTACTTGGCCATTTTCACTGCCATAAGCAGGTTGGTGATGCCCGAGATGCCCATGAGGGCCAGGCTGTCGACGTCTTCGGGTGTCATGCCGATCTCATCCACCAGATATTTTTTGCCGGTCTCTTCGTTGAAGAGCCGCAAAAGGGCCATGGCGTCATTGTCATCGATGGCAATGGCCATGTCCGTGAGTTTGACGTTGTGGATCCATGGGATGTGCTTGTCGCCGATGCCTTCCAGACGATGCGCGCCGAAGCCGTTGTCCAGGATGGTGGGACACTGCAGGGCTTCCCCCACCACGGTCTTGGACAGGGGGTGCACGGTTTTGAGGTAATCGCCGGATGCCAGCGTTCCGCCGGATCCCGAGGTCAGCGTGACCCCGGCAAAGTTCAGCCCGTCACCCAGTGATCTGAAAGCTTCCTCGATGGCCGGTCCGGTGACGTTATAATGCCACAGGTAATTGCCGAATTCCTCGAACTGGTTGAAGATCATGATATTGTCCCGGGTGGCCCGAAGCTCATGGACTTTGTCGAAGATCTCCTTGACGTTGCTTTCGGTGCCCGGTGTGGCGATGGTCTCGCCGGCAATGGTCCGGAGCCCCTCGAAGCGTTCCCTGGACATGCCCTCGGGGAGGATGGCGATGGAATCCACGGCCAACAGCTTGGAGTTGAAGGCGCCGCCGCGGCAGTAGTTGCCGGTGGAAGGCCAGACGGCCTTTTCCGTGGCGGCATCAAACTGACCGGTGACCAGACGGGGCACCAGGCAGCCGAAGGAAGCGCCGACCTTGTGACAGCCCGTGGGGAAATATTTTCCGACCATGGCGATGATGCGGGCCTCCACGCCGGTGAGGGCTTTGGGCAGTTCGATAAAGTTGGGGCCGCCGAATTTGCCGCCCTGTTCGGTGGGCTCATTGTTCCAGGTGATGCGGAACAGGTTTAAGGGATCCACATCCCAAAGACCCAGGCTGCCCAGTTTTTCCTTGATTTTTTCCGGAACCTTCTCAGGGTTCCTCATCATTTCAAACGTCGGGATGATGATGTTGTTTTCTCTGGCTTTCTGTACATTTTTCTCAAGATTCTCAGGATTGATGGTAAGATCCAGCATTT
>CAYYVR010000005.1:6213-7440 GCA_964475185.1 uncultured Clostridium sp.
TAGATGGCGGCACATTTGACCAGATCGTCTTTCCAGGTCTTTTCGTTGGGCGCGTGGGCTTCTTCTTCCCGTCCGGGACCCAGGCCGATGGTGGGGATGCCTTCACGGCCCATGATGGCCACGCCGTTGGTGGAGAAGGTCCATTTGTCGATTTTCGGCTCCCCGTACATGGCACGGAAGGATTCCGCCATGGCTACGACTTCGGGATCGGATTCCTCGCGGACCCAGGTCGGGAAGTAGCAGTCTGTCGGGTAGACCAGGCCGGTCCACGACGGACGCTCGTAGGTGTACATGGATACCTTGGCACCGTACTTCTTCACGGACGGCAGGTCCTCGATCTCCTTCAGGGCCGAGAGATACGTCTCCCCGTTGGTGAGGCGGCGGTCCAGGGAAATGGTGCAGGAATCTGCCACTGCGCAGCGGGACGGTGAGGTGAAATAGATCTGGGAGGTAGTGATCGTACCCTTGCCCAGGAACTCATCGTAGTGGAGATGGTCATTGAGGTCGCGGACTTCCTGAAGGATGTCAGCCATTTTATAGATGGCGTTGTCCCCGCGTTCCGGTGCCGAACCATGGCAGGCCACGCCGAACACTTCGACCTTGATCTCCATGCGGCCGCGGTGACCGCGGTAGATGTTGCCGTTGGTGGGCTCGGTGGAGACGACGAACTCGGGACGGATCTTGTCCTCGTTGATGATGTACTGCCAGCACAGGCCGTCACAGTCTTCTTCCTGAACGGTTCCGGTGACCAGGACTTTGTATTCATCGGTGAGCATGCCCAGATCTTTCATGATCTTTGCGCCGTAGACGGCTGACACGATCCCGCCCAGCTGGTCGGAGGTTCCTCTGCCCCAGATGTTGACGTCATCTTCCTTGCCGTCAAAGGGATCGAAGGACCAGTCTTCAATGTTGCCGATGCCCACACAGTCGATGTGCGCGTCATAGGCGATGAGGGTCTCACCGGTGCCCATGTAGCCCAGGATGTTGCCCATGGGATCGACAACAGTCTCGTCAAAGCCGAGCTTTTCCATCTCTTCCTTGATCCGGTAGACCTTGTCCTTCTCTTCGCAGGACTCGCCGTGAGCCTTGACCAGATCCCGCAGGAATCTTGTCATATCTTCTCTGTAGCCTTCGGCCGCTTCTCTGATCTTCGTATAATCCAGTTCGCTTTTTTTCATCGTTTAATTCATTCTCCCTGTCTGTGAGGTATTTTGATTGAGTGACTTG
>CAYYVR010000005.1:7540-9060 GCA_964475185.1 uncultured Clostridium sp.
ATTGCTTCTGTTCCTGAAGAGGACCTCCGGGATTACCGGTTGATCCGTTCCACGTGATCTTCGGCCAGATTTCTCAGTGTCTGTGCCGGATCCTTGACCTTCTGCATGAAGATCATGGAAGCGATGATGTAGGGCTTGAAGCCGGCTTCTTTGTAGAGCGGGATCCGATAGCGGTCAAAGACGGTCTCTTCGACTTCGCCTTCCTTGCAGGATACGCCGGTGATGTCTGCCGGCAGGCAGTGCATGTAGAGCGCCTTGCCGTCCCGGGTCAGTTTCATCATGTCTTCTGTGCAGGTCCAGTCTTTATGCTCGGCATTCTGAGCCAGCAGCTTCTTTTCCAGTTCCCGGATGCCTTCGGAATCGCCGTTGCCGTAAAGTTCGGTGCGTTCTTCCATGGCTTTGAAAGGCGCCCAGCTCTTGGGATACACGATGTCGGCATCCTTGAAGGCTTCCGCCATGTCATTGGTCTTGGTGAAGGAGCCGCCGTACTGCTCGGAGTTCTTTTTTGCGATCTCTTCGACTTCGCTCATGACTTCATAGCCTTCCGGATGGGCCAGAACGATGTCCATGCCGAACCGGCTCATGAGGCCGATGATCCCCTGGGGAACCGACAGCGGCTTGCCGTAGGACGGGGAGTAAGCCCAGGTCATGGCGATCTTCTTGCCCTTGAGGTTATCCACCCCGCCGAACTCATGGATGATGTGGAGCATATCGGCCATGGACTGAGTCGGATGGTCGATGTCGCACTGCAGGTTGACGATGGTGGGGCGCTGCTCGAGGATGCCGTCCTCGTGGCCCTGTCTGACATACTCCGATACGTTCTTCATGTAGGTGTGGCCCTTGCCGATGTACATGTCGTCACGGATCCCGATGACATCCGCCATGAAGGAGATCATGTTGGAGGTTTCACGGACGGTCTCGCCGTGGGCGATCTGGGACTTGCCTTCATCCAGATCCTGGACTTCCAGACCCAGCAGGTTGCAGGCGGAGGCATAGGAGAAGCGGGTGCGGGTGGAATTGTCACGGAACAGGGAGATTCCCAGACCCGAATCGAAGATTTTTGCGGAGATATTGTTTTCCCTTAAGCTGCGCAGCGCATCTGCCACCAGAAAGATCGCTTCCAGTTCATCCTGGCTCTTGTCCCAGGTATGGAAAAAATCTTGATTGTAGAGGTTTTTGACGTCGAGACCTTTGAGCTTGCTGAGCATTTCGTTAAAATTATCCATTGTATCCCTTCCTTATGGTTGATTATTTTTGATGACGGAGTCGCCCCCGGTTGATACCTGTTGATGATTGCAGAACAGACTGTTGTGTTGACTGAGATCCTGTTGAGGGATCTGCGATGTACTCACCGATCTTTGCGATGAACGTTACTTGCTGTGCTTACCGTTTGCCAGCTCCTGCCAGCTCCTGCCAGCTCCTGCCAGCGCCTGCCGGCTGCTGTCTTCACGGCTGCATCGGTTGCTGTCCTTTGATTTGCAGGCACTTGCTGGTGTTTGGCAGGTGTTTGGCAGGTGTTT
>CAYYVR010000005.1:9160-12805 GCA_964475185.1 uncultured Clostridium sp.
GGTGTTTGGCAGGTGTTTGGCAGGTGTTTAATCGTATCTTGAGAATTCTCCTTCCCAGACGATGCTGCGGTAGCGGTCAGGATCCGTGTCCCCTTCTGTGGAGAACAGGAGGACCCTTGAGTTCTCATCCAGTCCCAGTTCCCGGCGCGTGGCTTCCAGTTCTGGATCGGTCATCAGATTGTAGAGAGCGCCGGTGGGCGGTGCACCGGATTCACCGGAAACGATGCGGTCATCGCCGGTGAGCGGATTGCCCAGGATCCGCATGCCGTCTCCGGAAACGTAATCCGGCAGCGAGAGGAAAGCGGAAGACCAGTTTTTCATGATCTCATAGCTGATGGGGTTGGGTTCGCCGCAGGCCAGGCCCACCATGATGGTGCGCATATCCCCGGAGATGTTGACCATGGTGTTCTGAGCAGCGGACTGGTAATAACAATTGGCTTCATCGGGTTCCACCACGATGGTGGTGGGGCAGTCCTTCCCGTATACGGCGGCAAAGAAACCCTGACAGGCGCCCGCCATGGAGCCGACACCGGCCTGGACGAAGATGTGGGTCGGTTCGGGATGGCCCGCCGCCCGGATCTGCTCCAGGGCTTCCAGCGCCATGATCCCGTACCCCTGCATGATATAGATGGGGACTTCGGTGTAGCCTTCCCAGGCGGTATCCTGGATGACCACGCCGTTGTTTTTCTGCGCCATTTCATTGGCGTAGCGCACGGCGTCATTGTAGTTCATATCCGTGATGGAGGCATCGGATCCGCAGGCCAGGATATTGTCCAGCCGTGCTTTGGAGGACCCTTCCGGCATGTAGACCACGGAGCGCTGGCCCAGTTTCTGGGCGACCCAGGCAACGGCCCGGCCCTGATTTCCGTCAGTGGCCGTGTAAAAGATCATGTCGCCGATCTGGGCCTTGATTTGCGGTGACAGCAGTTCTTCCAGGGTGAGCTCATCGATGGAGCGGCCGAGCCGCTGTGCCAGGTGATTCCCCATGGCCCAGGCCCCGCCCAGTGCTTTGAAGGAATTCAGGCCGAAGCGGAACGACTCGTCCTTGACGTAGATCTCGCCGACCCCGACTCTGTCCGCCAGCGCTTTGAGCCGGCGCAGCGGCGTCACGCTGTATTCGGGAAAAGTGGCCACGAAGCGCCGGGCCCGTTTCACATTATCCTCCGAGAGGATCTCGACGCATTGTGAGGGATCATCATTCTTTGTAAACTGGTTCTTCACCATTCTCAATTTTCTGTTCATTATCGATCTCCTGTGTTGATTGGAAGGCGGACCGCATCGGCTGAACGAATCTGCGGTCCGAACAGATTCCAGCTGTTCGCTTCCTTTACCTTATTTATAAGCAATTATCGTGCCAATCTGTTTGATCTGACCCGGTCAACTCCTGAAACCATTTACATTTTAACATATCAATCGCCATGCCGGCTGAATATTATCTGTTTTCAATTGGAGTCACTGAAATATTCAAAGATTGTTCTTAGTTTCCTTAGTCACCCAAAGAGAAAATAAAGGGCTTTTGTTATCAAAATGATAAATTTTATCATTTTGATAACAAAAGCCCTGGGACCAGGACCGACCTGAAATTATCGTTTCGGCAACATCTGACCGTTCTTTCATTCAATTTTTACGGATTCAGCACGGATGAAACCGTTTAAACCCAATCTGTTAATCTTCTTTATTTATTATCATTTTGAGAAATCAGAGCCAGCTTCCGGTATAATGTGGCAATGCCGATGCCGAGGACTTTAGCCGCTTTTTTCTTCCCTTCCGTGGTATTGCCGTACTGGGCCAGCACCCGTTCGATGTAACGCGCCTCCATGACCTCCAAGGGCGCGAAGTCCTGTTTGCGCCTGTATTCAGGAGCCGCCATCTTGATCTCCCGGGCCAGCATGTTGTCCGGCAGCATGAATTTATGGATGGTGTTGGTGGAATCGGCTAGCGTGATGACGTACTGGACGACATTTTCCAGTTCCCGGACATTGCCCGGCCAGGAATACTCCATGAACACCTCCAAGACATCCTCATCCACCTGACGGACATTCTTGCCCAGCGCTTCATTATATTTATCGAGCAGCGTCGTGAACAGCAGCGGGATATCCTCCTTGCGTTCGCGCAGCGGGGGAACATCGATGGGGATGACGTTGATCCGGTAGAACAGATCCCGCCTGAACTGGTTCTTGCGGATCATCTCTTCGATGTTCCGGTTGGTGGCGGCAATGACCCGGATGTCGAGGTTGATCAGATCGTTGGATCCGATGCGGGAAAAACTCCGCTCCTGGAGGATCCGCAGGACTTTGCTCTGCAGATACAGCGGCATGTCTCCGATCTCATCCAGAAACAGCGTTCCCTTGTTGGCCAGCTCAAACTTGCCGATGCGGCCGGAACCCGAAGCGCCGGAAAAAGCCCCTTTGACGTAGCCGAAGAGTTCCGATTCCAGCAGGGTATCGGGAATAGCAGCGCAGTTGATGCCGATGAAGGGTTCCTTGCGCCGGTCGCTTTCAGAATGGATGGCCCGGGCGATGAGTTCCTTGCCCGTGCCCGATTCTCCCCGGATGAACACCGTCGAAAACGTCGAGGCCACTTTACGGATGGTATCCCGGATCTCGGCCATGCCCTCGGAGTCTCCCACCAGGTGGTCCGGGGTGATCAGGCGCGACTGCTGCGTCATGCGGTAGGCATTGCGGCGGACATCTTTCATGGTTCGGAAAATCAGGATGCGGTCATAGGCCATGAAGGCATCATTGAACTGCTGGATCTTTCCGACCACGGCGTATTTGCGCCCGGCCAGCTCCACCCGGAACTCCATATTGGCGGGACTGTCCGCGGAATAGCCTGAGACGGCCAGTTCCTCCCCCAGGACCGATTCATCGGTGCGCAGATTGATCAGGGCTTTGCGGTTGACGTACTGGATACGGTTGTCCCTGGACAGAACGATGATGCTGTTCTCCACATCATCCAGGATCCGGGAGAGCTGGCTGACATGCTGAGTCGTTTCCTCATGGGATTTGTATTCCTGGACCTTGGCGGAGATCAGATCAGCGATCTGGGCCAGGAATGCCACGTGGGATTCCAGATTGCGGTTGATGTGGGCCTTCTGCTCCTGGGTGGTGCAGATCAGGCCGATGACGCCGATGTTCTCTCCGTGGAATTTGATGGGGGTGGAAACTTCCATGGTCTCCACGCAGGTCTCCCGGGCATCGCATTCGATGCAGTATTCGTCCTCCCTGGGGAACTGGATGATGCGGTGTTCCCCGCCGTTGAGTACCTGACGGTAGATCCGCCCCGGGGCTTTGTGATTGACGCGGCGGGCAAAGATCCCGGTGCCGGAGATCCGCTCCAGCTGGTCATCCACGATCTCAACATCGACATCGAGGACCTGAGCGATGACTTCGGCATATTTGGTCACATCGGACTGGATCTGGTGGAGATAGCGCTGCTGGGTCATGTCATCCTCGCTTTCTGATCGGGTGATCTGCTGATTGGTGCAAAGTCTGATTTTCAGGTCTCATATCATTACTTCAGGGGTATGGGTTCAGGGGTATGGTTTCAGGGTTCAGGAAGCTGCATTAAGTTTCTGACCGTTCGCTGAACTGGCTGTTTCTGACCGTCCGCTGACCCGGCTGTTTCTGCCAGTCGCCGGTCCGG
>CAYYVR010000005.1:12905-34236 GCA_964475185.1 uncultured Clostridium sp.
CTGCGGCCGTTTTTCACCAGGAGCAGTTCCGCCAGGATGGACACGGCGATCTCCTCGGGAGTCCCGTCGGCCAGATCGATGCCGATGGGCAGATGGAGCGCCTCGACGACGGCTTTGTCGCAGCCGTCATGGATGAGACCGGCTTTGAGCGCGGCGGATTTTTTTGCGCTGCCCAGGCCGCCGAGGAATGCATAGTCCTGTCCGATACAGGCTCTGTATACTCTGGCATCCAGCTGGTGTCCCCAGGTGGCAACGACCAGATACGTATTGGGGCCGAACCGGATCTCCCGGACGGCATCCTCGGGGGTCATCTTCAGGAAGCGGACTTTGCTGAAGGCCTCACGCCCTTCAAAGCCATCGCGCTCGTCCACGACTGTGACGGCAAACCGCTGATTTTTCAAAAGATGGGCCAGCGCTTCACTGCAATGCCCGGCGCCGAAGATCACCAGTTCCGGTCCCTGGGTAAAATAGCGGACATAGCCGCTGGCAGAGCCGCCGCAGACCATGCCCAGATCGCCGGCCAGTTCGAAATGGAAGGGAAAATGGACCGCCTGGTCCATGCCGGCCATGGCCTGACGGGTCAGTTCCTGTTCCAGATTTCCGCCGCCGCAGGTGCCCAGGGTGGTGCCGTCCTCACAGACGGCCATCAGGGTCCCTTCTTCGCCCGGCGCCGAGCCGTCCTTGGTCTGCACCATGATCATGGCACAGGTTTGTCCCATCCCCATTTTTTCTTCGATGAATCGCAAGATCTCTCTGTCCATTTGCCCTCCCTGTCTTCTGACACAGCCTTTGGGATTTTTGTGATTAAAATCCCGAAAAATAATTATCATTTTGATTATAGACCCAGATGTCAGTTTTGGGAATGGAAACGTAAACTTTTGCGAAATCGTTGAGCTGTCAACGGGATTCTGTTAAACTGAAAATGAAAACAGGATATTGAGGGCAGGCTGATATTCCAGGTCATAACCCTGCGCCTCCGGCTGGCGGCTGTTTCCCAGGCAGGGGATACGGTCTATTTGTGTTTATCGCTGCCCCATATTCAAGGAGGATCAAGATCCATGTATCGATTCAAAGTGAACGGGAACCAAGTCGAGACCGACCGTGATGTCAGTCTGATGAAATATCTGCGCGAAGAGCTTGGGCTGGCATCGGTGAAAAATGGATGCAGTGAAGGGACCTGCGGCACCTGTTCCGTCCTCATCGACGGACGGCTGGTCAAAGCCTGCATCCAGAAAACCTCCGCCATGGAGGGAAAGTCCATCGACACCCTGGAGGGCTTCTCCACGCTGGAGAAGGAGATCTATGCCTATGCCTTTGACAAGGCCGGGGCGGTCCAGTGCGGTTTCTGCACACCGGGCATGCTCATTGCCACCAAGGCGCTGCTGGACGTGGATCCCGACCCCGACCGCGAAGCCTGCACAAAGGCCATCCGCGGCAACATCTGCCGCTGCACGGGCTATGTCAAGATCGTTGATGCCATGCTGATGACGGCGCGCCTGATGCAAGAAGGCAGGATCCCTGACGAGATCCATGAGACCGGCGTCGGAAAAAACACCCGCAAAGTAGACGCCCGGGCCAAGGCCCTGGGTGAGCCCGTCTACACCGATGATGTTCAGATGCCGGGCATGCTCTTTGGCCGTGCGCTCCGCGCGCCGGCCCCCCGCGCTCTGATCCGCGCCTTGGATGTCGAGGCAGCCCGCCGCTCCCCCGGCATCACCGCCGTCCTTCTGGCGGAGGATGTCCCCGGGGAGATCAACTGCGGTCATCTGGCCAAAGACTGGCCGGCCCTGATCCGGGTCGGCGAGACCACCCGCTATGTCGGCGACGCCCTGGCGCTGGTGGTGGGCGAGACCGAGGAAGCCGTGGATCAGGCTTTGAAGCAGATCCAGGTGGACTATGAGGAACTTCCGCCGGTGACCTCTCCCTTTGAGGCCATGGCAGAGGATGCGCCTGCCCTCCATGAAAAAGGCAATCTGCTGTCCTTCCAGAAGCTCAGGCGAGGCAATGCGCAGGAGGCTCTGGCCGCTTCTAAATTCGTGGCAAAGTATCACTTTGAAACGCCATTCACCGAACACGCCTTCCTCGAACCGGAATGCGCCGTGGCCTATCCGGCAGGCGAGGACATCGAAGTCATCACCTCGGACCAGGGTGTCTTTGACGACCGCCGGGAGATCGCCGGTCTTCTGGGCATCGACCCCGACCGGGTCCGCATCAAAGCGGCCTATGTGGGCGGGGGCTTTGGCGGCAAGGAAGACATGAGCGTCCAGCACCATGCAGCCCTGGCCGCCTGGCTGCTCAAAGCGCCGGTGAAGGTCCGCCTCTCCCGGGCCGAGAGTCTCATTGTCCATCCCAAGCGCCATCCCATGTACATGGATTTCCAGCTGGGCTGTGACGGGGAAGGAAAACTCACGGGCCTCATCGCCCGCATCGAATCCGACACCGGGGCCTATGCCTCCCTGGGCGGACCGGTCCTGCAGCGTGCCTGCACCCATGCCGGCGGACCCTACAACTATCAGAACGTCGACATCGAAGGCCGGGCCTGGTACACCAATAACGTTCCCTGCGGCGCCTTCCGCGGCTTCGGCGTGACCCAGTCCATCTTTGCCCTGGAGTGCTGTCTCAATGATCTGGCGCGGCAGACCGGCCTGGATGGCTGGGAGATCCGCCGGCGCAATGCCCTGCAGCCCGGTGATGAGATGCCCAACGGTCAGATCGCCGATGACTCCACGGCCTATCTTGAAGCCCTGGAAGCCATCAGGGATGAATTCTACACCTGGGAAGCCGATCCCGACCACTACGTCGGCATCGCCTCCGCCATCAAGAACGCCGGACTGGGCGTCGGTGTTCCCGATACCGGCCGCTGCATCATCCAGGTCCGGGGGAATGAAGTCTATCTGGGCAGTTCCGCCTCCGACATGGGTCAGGGGATCCACACCGTCATGAAGCAGATTTTCTGCGAGACCGCCGGGTTCCCGCCCGATCAGGTCACCGTGGGCAAACCTGATACCGGTATCACCCCCAATTCCGGGACCAGCACGGCCTCCCGGCAGACGGTATTCACCGGAGAAGCCACCCGCCGCGCCGCCCTGATCTTCAAAGAGGCGCTGGCCAGGGCCGGCAGTCTGGAAGCCCTGGATGGCCAGTCCTTCCACGGGGAATATTCCTTTGAATCGGATCCCATGGGCTCGGACAAGCCCCACCCGGTGAGCCACGTGGCCTACGGCTACGCTGCCCAGCTGGTGATCCTGGATTCAGCCGGCAAAGTCGTCAAAGTCGTATCCGCCCATGATATGGGCCGGGCCATCAACCCGCAGGGGGTCGAAGGACAGATCGAAGGCGGCGTCGTCATGGGACTGGGCTTTGCCCTCACTGAAGACTTCAAAACCGTCGACGCCCGGCCTGCGGTCAAATTCGGCACACTGGGTCTGCTGCGTTCCACCCAGGTTCCCGAGATCGTACCCATCCTGGTGGAGAAGAACAAGAGCGAACTTGCCTACGGGTCCAAGGGCATCGGCGAGATCACGGTGATCCCCTCCGCCCCGGCCTGTCAGAATGCCTATTTCAAAAAAGACGGACGGTTCCGGACCACCCTGCCGCTGGAAGACACCTTCTACCGGAAATCCAAATGAAGTCCGAACCCCCAATGACGTCCGGCACGCCAATGAATCCGGACATCCAGAGCGACTCTTTTTCGGTTCTTGATGATCTGACCCTGATGCCCGGTGAGGCCTGCGCCATCACCGGCTCCGGGGGCAAGACCACGCTGCTGTGGTATCTGGCCGGACTGGCCCGGCAAAAAGCCCCGGTCCTGGTGACGGTCACTGCCAAAATGTTCCCTCCCCCGAAGGAATTTTTTGATTTGTTCATGCCCGATCCGGCTGCCTATGACCCCGAATCCCACGCTGCCGGCACCGTGGTGCTGATCTCACAGGGCGTGGACGGGCGGGGCAAGCTTTTGGGCATCGCCCCCCGCTGGGTGAGCGATCTGACCCGAACGGGGATCTATCTGATCATGGAAGCGGACGGCTCCAGGGGCCTGCCCCTGAAAATGTGGAAAGAGCACGAGCCGCCGGTATATCCCGGCACCGGTCTGACCCTGGGGGTCATCCCCGTCTCTGCCCTGGGCACCCCCGTGTCAGCGGACAATGTTTATAACTGGCCGGATTTCGCCCGCGTTACGAATCTGGCCGCCGGCGATCTGATGACGAGGGGGGCTTTTGCCGACTTGATCTTTCACCCGGGCGGTCTGTTCAAAAACTCCCCGGGACGAAAAGTCCTGATCATCAATCAGGCGGACACCGATGAAAAATTCGCGCAGGCACAGGACCTGTCACGATATCTGGCCTCCGACCCGCGAAGCCACGACTTAACGGCCATCATCTGCATGAGCCTGGAGGAATTGCTGCATGAAAATCACCGCCATTATTCTTGCCGCCGGATCATCCCGGCGGATGAACCGAAATAAACTGAAACTGGAAGTCAACGGCCGGCCCATGCTGGACCACGTCTTTGACACCGTCAGAAAAGCCCGGTTCCACGAGGTCATCCTGGTCCACAGTCCGAGCACGCCTCTGCCCGGTGGCCATTACCTTGCCATCCTCAACGACCGGCCGGCCGACGGTGTCAGCCGGTCCATCGCCCTGGCCATGGCTGCCGCTGATGGTCAAACCGAAGGCTTTGTCTTCATCATGGCGGATCAGCCCTTCCTCAGCGCCGATACGCTGAAGCAGCTGAAAGCCCGCTTCACCAAAAATCCGATGCGCATCGTCATCCCGGTCTATGACGGAAAAAAAGGCAGTCCGGTCTTTTTCCCCGCCTTTTTGAAAAATGAACTGTCCAATCTCACCGGCGACCTGGGCGGCCGTCAGGTCATTGAACACCACGAGGAGATCGTGGTTTATGAACCGGTTGAATCTTCCCGTGACGCCATCGACATCGATACCCCGGAAGAATATCAGGCCCTGGGCCAGGCCAGGACCGTTCTGGTCCGGGGCGCCGGGGATCTGGCCAGCGGCGTCATCCATGTCCTTTTTGAAAAAGGCTACCGGGTCATTGCAGCTGAGACCATGAACCCCAGCTGCATCCGCACCGAAGTCTCCTTTGCCAGCTGCATCCACGAAGGGCGAAAATCCATTGAGGGCGTCACGGCTCTGCACATCCCTTCCGAACATGAGATCGAAGCCAGTCTGAATAAAGACCTGGTTCCCGTCCTCATCGATCCGGCCCTGGGTCTTTTGAAAAAAATCCGCCCGGACGTCCTGGTCGATGCGATCCTGGCCAAGCGAAATCTCGGCACCCTCAAAGACATGGCCCCGCTGGTCATTGCCCTGGGGCCCGGCTTCACCGCAGGCGAAGACTGCCATGCCGTCATCGAGACCATGCGCGGCCCGGACCTGGGACGCATCATCACCAGCGGAAGTGCCATCCCCGACACCGGTGTGCCCGGTCTGGTCCATGGCGAAGATGCCCGCCGGGTGATCCATTCCCCCGCCGACGGCATCCTCAGACGGTTGAAACACCTGGGCGATCTGGTGGAAGAACATGACGTCATCGCCATGGTCGGCGACGTCCCCGTCCGCTCCAGACTGCGCGGCACCCTGCGCGGCCTCATCTATGACGGATTCAAAGTCACGAAGGGCCTGAAGATCGCCGATGTCGATCCCCGCCTGGATCCGGCCCTCGCCCATACCATGACGGACAAGGCCCGCCAGCTGGGCGAATCCGTTGCCGAGGCCATTACGACCCTGGCCCCCGGATAAATATCCTCCGGTCCATCCCCCGCGAACAGCCCACCCCCGTTTGAAAGTCCATCTGAACCGGGGTGGGTTTTAATCTGCCCTTTACCAAAAGGGACTATAATCTTAACTGATCCTGCTGTCAGCTACCCATTCCGTATGTCATAAAATATAAAGAGAGGCCCGCTCATGCCCAGACAAAAAACTCACCGCCCCCACGCCCGGCTGCGAAAAATCATCGGCGTATCGATCCTGATCCTGCTCGGACTGTCCGTCCTCTACTCCGCCTGGCGGCTGCTCACGGTGCCCGCCGGGGCGGTGACTGCCGAAGGCCAGAGCTTGCGTCAGGATTATGTGCTGTCCCTGCTGCAGTGCCTGATGGGCTTCATCGTCATGTTCCTGCCGGCCCACCTGGACAAGCGCTTCCACATCGTCGTGCCCGACCGCATCCAGATCCTGTACTTTGTCTTTCTCTATATGGCCATTTTTCTGGGCGAGGTCCGCAATTTCTACTATCGGGTGCCCTTCTGGGATGACGTCCTCCATGCCTTCTCCGGCGGCATGCTGGCCGTCATCGGCCTGCTTTTGATCAACCTGCTCAACGGCCGGGAAAAGCTCCATCTGAATCTGAGTCCATTCTTCGTCGTCCTTTTCGCCGTCAGCTTCGCCATACTGGCCGGTGTCGTCTGGGAGATCTATGAGTTCGCCGCCGATGGGCTGCTGGGGACCAACATGCAGAAATTCATGACCTATGACGGCACGCAGCTCACCGGACGGGCTGCCCTCACCGACACCATGATGGATCTGATCATTGACCTGGGCTCAGCCACTCTGGTGGGGATCACCGGATATTTCAGTCTCAGGGCGGACGCGAACCGTCAGGATGATCCCGATGATGTGCCGGATTGCGCCCCCCCCGCCGCCCGTCCATGAGATCCGTGTCGGACTGCGCCGGACTGCGCGCTAATCTGCCGCCAGACTGTGCGCCCAACTGTGCGCCAAACTGTGCGCCGGATCGCTTCGCACCGCTAGGATTTGCACCGGAATTGATCCGGACCTGATCTGGACCTGATCCGGACCTGATTTGAACTTCTCCCGGCTGACCTTGGAAATTCATGGCAGCCCCTTGAATTCGAAGGTAAAATACGCTACTATCAGTTAGATAACTTTAAGAGAGTCCCGTGAGACTGAAAAGTTGCGGCCAGGGTTTCCCCTGTTCGATTCGATGCATTTGATATCCTCTTTTCAGCAGCACGGCCGAAAAGAGGATTTTTTGCATTAATCACACGCACGAGAAGGTCCATACAAAAAGGAGAATGAAAACATGCCAAAAGATGTGATCGTCGCACTGGATTTCCAGACCAGAGAAGAGGTCGTCGAATTTTTAAAAGCATTTCCAAAGCCCATCTATACCAAGGTCGGCATGGAGCTGTTTTATAAGGAAGGGCCGGATGTGGTCCGCTATCTGAAGAGCGAAGGACATCAGGTGTTCCTGGACCTGAAGTTCCACGATATCCCCAATACGGTGGCCGGAGCCGTCCGTTCCGTGGCATCCCTGGATGTGGACATGATGAACGTCCAGGCCGCCGGCGGGATCAGAATGATGGAAGCGGGCCTGGAAGAGCTCAGAAAACAGGGCAAAGACGCCCTGCTCATTTCCATCACCATGCTGACCTCCACCTCCGGTGAGGTGCTGAAAAATGAACTCCTCATCGATACGCCCCTGGATGACACCGTGCTGCACTACGCCAATAACACGCGTAAAGCCGGTCTCCACGGCGTGGTCTGCTCGGCTCTTGAAGTGCCGCTGATCAAGTCGCACCTGGGGGCAGACTTTGTCACCGTGACTCCGGGCATCCGTCCCCTGGACTCCGCCAAAGGCGATCAGGTCCGCGTGGTCACACCGGCCCAGGCCAGAGAGCTGGGTTCAGATTACATCGTGGTCGGCCGCCCCGTCACCCAGGCCGAAGATCCCTATGCCGCCTATACCTCGATCCGCAACGACTTTCTCGGACTGGAGGACTGATCATGAAAGAAATCGCTGAAATCCTCCTGGACATCAAAGCGGTGTCCCTTTCCCCCAACGATCCCTTCACCTGGGTCTCGGGGATCAAATCCCCCATTTACTGCGACAACCGGCTGATCCTCTCCTATCCCGCCGAGCGCAGGATCGTGGAAGAAGCCATGGCCGATGCCATCAACGATCATTTCCCGGAAGCGGAGATGATCATGGGAACGGCCACCGCAGGGATCCCCCATGCCGCCATCGCCGCCTGGCTTTTGGACTTGCCCATGGGCTTCGTCCGCGGCAAGGCCAAGGACCATGGCAAGCAGAACGCCATTGAAGGCCAGATCCGCCCGGGCATGAAAGTCGTGGTGGTGGAAGATCTCATCTCCACCGGCGGCTCCTCCCTGGATGTTGTGGAGACCCTTCGCCAGGCGGGCTGCGAAGTCATCGGTCTGATCTCCGTCTTCACCTACGGCATGGCCAAAGCCGCCAAACGTTTTGAGGAAGCAAACGTCCCCGTTGTGACCCTCTCCAATTACAGCGAACTCCTCGAAGTGGCCGTATCGGGTCACTACATCTCCGATGCCGACGTGACCAGACTGAAAGCCTTCATGGCCGACCCCCAGTCTCCGGACTGGATGAACGGCTGATCGGATCCAAATCTGTTCGGATGCAGCCTGCATCACTGGTAGTTCATCCCGTTTGTTCCCACATGGGTCCCGCTGCCTTCCCTTCAATTCACACAAAATGATATTACCGATCATCCGGCCAGAGCCCTTCGATCAGAAGGCTCTGGTTTTTCTCTTTTTTTGATCCGAAACATAAAGAAAAGCTGCCCCGGCTGGAGCAGCTGAATGATAACAGCACCTGAAACACATCTGTCTTATGTTCAAATGGATCCCATGGATCGGTCGATCCGCTGTTGGGATCGTGATCCGCTGTTGGGATCGTGATCCGCTGTTGGGATCGTGATCTACTGGACGGTGGCTGTGAGCACCATGGACAGGATGAACAGTCCGGTGACGATGTACATGATGGGGTGGACTTCCCTGGATTTGCCTTTGACGACCTTGGTGATGACATAGAAGATGAATCCCCATGAAACACCAGTGGTGATGGAGTAGCCCAGAGGCATCATGGCCAGGGTGAAGAACGCCGGGATGGCGATCTCAAGGTCTTCCCAGTCAATGTTCTTGATCCCTTCTGCCATGAGGATCCCGACGACGATGAGGGCCGGTGATGTGGCCACTGCCGGCACGATGCCGACGATGGGCAGAAGCAGGAGGGAAGCCAGGAATAAAATGGCTGTGGCGACGGAGGTCAGACCGGTCTTTCCGCCGACGGAGATCCCGGCTGCAGATTCAACATAAGTCGTGGTGTTGGAGGTTCCAAGGATCGCTCCGATGGAAGTGGCGGTGGCATCGGCGAAGAGCGCTTTTTCCAGTTTCGAGTTGAAGCCGCCTTCGTTTTTCTCGAACTTTTCGCTGTCCTTGGCATCAAAGATGCCTGCCTTGCGGCCGGTCCCCAGGAACGTACCAATAGTGTCAAAGGTATCGGTGAGGGAGAAGGCGAAGATCGTGGAGAAAATCAGGAGGAACTTGCCGGGATCGGCAAAGAGGCCGGCAATGTCCATCTTCATGAACGTGTTGCCCAGAGCGCCCAGGTTGGCATCCGTATTGATCAGTCCGCCGGATACATTGACATGGCCGGTGGCCAGAGCTGCCACAGTAGTGGCGACGATCCCGATGAGGATGGCTCCCTTGACGTTGCGGAGCATCAGGACGATGGTGATGATCAGACCGAAGAGGGCCAGAAGCGCTCCCCGGCTGGCAAAATCCGTCACGGCGGGAACCGTTGCATGGTAGAGTCCGTCGGTGATCTTATTGGGTTCTTCCACCAGGAAGGTCAGGAAGCCGGAATTGATCAGGCCGATGTAGGCAATGAACAGTCCGATTCCGCCGGAGATGGCATACTGCAGGGAAATCGGGATGGCGTTAATGATGGCTTTACGCAGCTTGGTCACGGTGATGAGAATATTGATGAGACCGCAGATAAAAACCATGGCCAGGGCCTGCTGCCAGGAAAAGCCCATTCTTGCAACAATGGTGAAGGCAAAGAAAGCGTTGAGCCCCATGCCCGGTGCCTGTGCAAAGGGCACGTTGGCCACCAGCCCCATGATGAGGGTCCCGATGACAGCTGCCAGGATCGTGGCGATGAAGACCGCATTCCGGTCCATTCCCGTCGACTCCAGGATCGCTGGATTGACGAACATGATGTAAGCCATTGTAAGAAAAGTAGTAAGTCCGGCGAACAATTCGGTTTTGACATCGGTATTATTCTCACGTAGTTTAAAGAAATTTTCCATTAAAAATCCTCCTGAAAAAAATTAGACGGTGCGCTTGGGATGGTTCCCCCATCGGTTTGAACAGTGCCCGGGGATGAATCATTCTGTTCAGCAGACCCTCCTTCCCTATGATACTAGATTCATCCCCAGTTTATCCATATAAAAGCGAATATTCGATTTATTTTTTTCGTTTTCATTCGCATTCATTTGTATCCCATCTTCAGTTTCGACCCTTCACCTGAAGGTGATGGATGGGACGGATCCTGGGGGACCGGTGAAGACCGGTCCCTGGTGATCCGTCCGGTGATCAGTCCTGGTTTGTGTCCGGATCGCCGCCGCAGACTTCTTCGATGGCGTCGATGACGTGTTCGTACCCGGTGCAGCGGCACAGATGGCCGGTGATCTCGCGTTTGATGTCTTCCCGGCTGTATTTTTTGCCGGAATCATGGAGCGCTGTGGCGGTGAGCACCAGTCCGCTGGTGCAGAATCCGCACTGGACCGCGCCATGATCGACGAAGGACTGCTGCGCTGCATTGAGCTCGCCGTCTTTCGCCAGTCCTTCCACTGTGGTGATCTCCGTGCCGTCGGCCAGAACGCCCAGATAGAGACAGGAATCCACAGTCCGGCCGTTGAGGATCACGGTGCAGGCACCGCATTCGCCGACGCCGCAGCCGATCTTCAGACCGGTGAGATGCAGACGGTTGCGCAGGACCTCCTGCAGGGTTTCCCGGTCATCGATCTCGACCCGGACGGCTTTTCCGTTCAATTTAAATTCAATGTGCTTATTCATGGGTTGTTTCCTCCGCGTGGGCCAGACAGTGGTTGAATGCATCGCGGACCAGGACCCGGATCAGATGTTCCCGGTAGGCCTTGGATGCCCGCCAGGAATCCCTGACTCTGATCTCGCCCTCGATTTCTGTGATGATGGCCGATAGGGTCTCTTCATCGGGCGTTCTCCCCGCCCAGTCTCCGTCTTTCAGCAGGCGCAGCGGGACCGGTGCGGCCACGCCCAGAGCGCAGCGAACCTGGTTAATGACACCGTCTTTCAGGCTCAGCCCCATGGCAACGCCCAACACCGCCAGATCCATGGACTTACGGACCGAATATTTGATATATCTGGCCGACAGTCGATTCAGCGTCTCGGCCGGGATGACCAGCGCCGTGAGCAGTTCGTCCGGTTTCAGATTGGTTTTGCCCGGTCCGGTGAAGATGGTGGCGAGGGGAACTTCCCGGGTCCCATGGCGGCTGCGGATCCTTGCCAGGGCATCGTAGACCAGCAGGATCGGGATGGAATCGGCGGAGACTGCGCCATTGGCGACATTTCCGCCGATGGTGGCGACATTTCGGATCTGAGGTCCGGCAATGGTGCCCGAGGCCTCCGCCAGGGCCGGGATCATGGCGCGGATCAGTTCGGATTCCATGACCTCCGTGAAGGTCGTCATGGCCCCGATGACCAGACGGTCTCCCTCCATGGTGATGCCTTTGAGTTCAGCGATCTTCCCCAGAGCCACCAGACTGGTGTCCTCCAGGACCTTGTTGCGCAGATCCACCAGAAGATCGGTGCCTCCGGCGCAGATGTGCAGTTCTTCCCGGGCCATGAGCTCCAGCGCTTCTTCCAGGGTATTTGGGGTGTAGACTTTTTTAAGATCCAGCATGTTATTCCTCCTCCATCAGAAGGCCCGCAGCCTGCAGCGCTTCAAACACCCGCTGCTGGCTCATGGGCAGTGAATCCATGGCCATGCCCGTGGCATGGAGCAGGGCATTGCGGATGGCCGGCGCCGGTGACAGGTTGGGCGGCTCGCCCAGGGATTTCTGTCCGTAGGGAGCGGTGGGGTCGTAGGAATCCACGAACACGCAGTGCATGTTGGGGGTATCCATGGCCGTGCCGATTTTGTAATCCAGGAGATTGGGATTCAGGCAGCGGCCGGTCTTCGGGTCGAATTTGAGATCCTCGGTGAGGGCCTGGCCGATGCCCATGGCCATCCCGCCGAACACCTGTCCTTCTGCCGTCTTCGGATTGATGACGGTGCCGCAGTCATGGAGATTGGTGATATCAATGATCTCGATCTTTCCGTTGCGCAGGTCCACTTCGATCTCGCAGAAGGTTGCCCCGTAGGAGAAGGTATTAATCCTGGCATTGTTGGACACATCTGCCGTGATGGGTTCAGAGTAGGTCGTATTGTAGAACGCCTCCATGGCCACATCGGCGATGGAAACCAGCGGTTCTCCGCTGCGCGCGTCGATGACGCTGTCATTTTCGGTATCCAGGTTCTCTGTTGCAGCGCCAGTCATCCTTGAAGCGACGGCGAGGATCTTTTCCCTGATCTCCAGGGCGGCCTTGTGCACCGCAAAGCCCGTGATGTAGGTCTGCCGGGAGGCATAGGCCCCGGTATCGAAGGGCGCGATGTCCGTGTCCTGAGTGGACCGGACGGTGATCCTGTCATAGGAGATCCCGGTGGTCTGTGCCGCCATCTGGGCAAATACCGTATCGGCCCCCTGGCCGATCTCTGTGGCGCCCACCATCAGGGAAGCGGACCCGTCCTGGTTCAGAGAGATCCGGCAGCCGGCGATCTCAAGGCCGGCCGGATACGTCCCCGAACCGTAGCTGAACAGCGCCATGCCCAGGCCCCGCCGTTTGGGGCCGCTCTGATGCTCCAGTTCCCGGCGCCGGTTGGTCCAGTCGTACTGTTCCATTCCGATGCGGATGCATTCGGGAATGCCAAAACTCGATACTTTGTTGTGGGTGAAGGGATCCTCATACCCCACCCGGACCAGGTTCATCCGCCGGAACTCAATGGGATCCATGTTGATCTGACGGGCGATGTCATCCATATGGCATTCCACGGCATAGGTGACCTGGGGTGATCCGTAACCGCGCATGGCTCCGGCGGCCGGCAGATTCGTATAGACCGTTTTCGGCTCCAGGCGCATGGCCTGCCAGTGATACAGAGGCCGGAACTTGCTGGTCCCCGCCATGATGACGGAATGGCCGTGGGATGCATAGGACCCGTTGTTGCTGACGGCCTCCAGGTGGATGGCCAGGAGATGGTTGTTCTCATCCAGGGCGGACTTCAACGTAAAATCCACGGCGTGGCGTGTCCGGGTATCGACGAAGACCTCTTCCCGGTCATAGATCAGCCGGACCGGCCGGCCGCCGGCTTTCAGTGTCATGGCCGCCACGATGGGCTCTGCGATGACATCCTGCTTGTTGCCGAAGCCGCCGCCAATATAGGGCTTGATGACCTGGATCCTGCCCCAGGGGATATCCAGGGCCTGGCCGACGATGCGCCGGGCAATGTGGGGGATCTGGGTCGAACTGGTGATGATGATGCGGCCGTGTCCGTCCATCTGGGCATAGGCCGTCTGGTTCTCCATCTGGGCATGCTGCACGATATTGGTGGCGTACCGTCCCTCCACCGTCCGGGCAGCCTGCTCCATCAGGGCATCCACTTCGCCGAAGCTGCTGCCTGAAGAGGCCAGGACGTTGCCGGGGAACCCTTCATGGAGCTGGGGGGCCCCCGGCGCCATGGCCTCTGCGGGATCCAGCACGAAGGGCAGGATTTCGTATTCCACTTCCACCAGCTCCGCCGCCCGGCGGGCCGTCAGCTCATCCTCCGCCACGACGCCGGCGACGATGTCTCCGACGTAGCGGGCCACACTGGCAAAGATCCTCCGATCGGCGATATCCCGATGGGAGGGGTCCAGGGAATAGGGATGTCCCGCCGTGGGATACTGCACATCCGGCAGATCCTCGTGACAGATCACTGCCGCCACCCCCGGCAGAGCCAGGGCTTTTTCCTTATTGACACGCACGACCCGGGCATGGGCATGGGGTGAATGGACCACCTTGCCCACCAGCATCCCGGGGACAAAAAAATCATCCGTATATTTGGCTGCGCCGGTGACTTTATCCACCGCGTCTTTTCGTGCCACACTTTTTCCAACCGCTTTCGATGTCATTGCGTTCCCTCCTTCGGGTCCTCTTTATGGATCAGTTTTCTTATTTTCAGAGCAATGGCCAGATTCAGTTTCTGATCCTCATCCTCCAGATCCAGACCGGTGATCTCCTGGATCCGGTTGAGCCGGTACAAAACCGAATTATAGTGAAGATACAGTTCCCGGGACATTTCCATGAGATTGCCGCCGGTTTTGTAGTACGCTTCCAGCGTCTCGAAGAACTGCCCCTTCATCCGCTCGTCATATGATTCCAGCGGGCCGAGCATCCGCCGGGTGAACTCCTCGATCTCCAGATCCTGGCCTTCATGGAACAGAAGGCTGTAGATCCCCAGATCTTCGTAGAAGAGCTGCCGCGGATCGCGGGACCGGCTGTAAATGGCCAGACTGTGTTTGGCTTCCATGTGACTGGCACGGATCTTCTGCCAGGAGTCCTTCAGCCGGCCCACGCCCAGATCCAGGACAAATCCCGGGAAATGGCGCTGGCAGATCCGCTGGATCTCTGCGGCCAGCTTCTCCATGACCCGGCGGTAGACATTGGGATCGGAAAAGCCCAGGACGATGTGCAGGGCGTTGGACCGTGTCGAGATGATGCCGTCCAGCTGATAGGAGTGGCGGAGATTATCCAGCTCCGGGGTCAGAAAATGGATCAGGCGGCGCATGGCCAGATTGATGTTCTCTTCGATGGATTCATGTTCGATCTGGAGCTGTGCCCGGATCACGGCAAAATGCGTCGTCGTGCGCAGATCAAAATAGGCGTGGGTCTGGATGGCCCGATCGCGCTTGGCCGCATCTTCAGAGATCAGGTCCTCATAGAATTCAGAGGCGAATTTGACCTCCACCTCCCGAACCGACAGGGACTGCATGATCAGAAGACTCAGCACCGTGGCGGCGACTTCCATGACGGACAGATCATAGCTGTTGAGCTCGGAGTCGTAGGTCCAGCTGGTGAGGTACCCGTAAATATTGTCGCGCAGGACGATGGGGATGCTTTTGCGCCGGACTCTGCGGCCGCCGCGGATAAAATCGTGTTCCGTGATCCGCCGCTCCCGGCGCCTGGCCCGGTCGGCGCGGAACGCTTCGTAATCCGCCCGGATCAGCTCCTGATCTTCGGCGTTCAGGGACCGCCAGTTGCTGATGAGCTCCCGGGAGTAGCTGACTTCAAAGAGGACCGGATTGTTGATGTAATCAGCCAGAATGGAAATGATCTCGGCGGGGCCGCCCCCGGAGAGAATGATGTCCATGAATTTCTGGTGGATGTTCTCAAATCGTTCGATGATATGCGCCTGTTTGGTGAACAGCGCGTTGGTGATCTCAGCGTTGAGCTGGGACAGGGGGATCTCAGGCGGCACTTCGATGACGGGAAAATCAGAGGCTTCCAGATAGGCCATGACTTCGGGATCCAGACGATCCATGTAAGGTTTCAGCTTGATGGCCACCGAGACGACGCCCTTTTCCCGGCAGGTCCGGAAAAACGCCAGCCGCTCCTGTGGTGTCATGGCCGGGAAACTGTAGCCGGTCATTGCCAGCATCTGATCGCGGTCGATCCAGTCGAGGATCTCGGGATCGGCCATGATGTTCAGAAGCATGGCCCGCCGCTCCAGTGCGCCGGCGCCGGAAAGCAGCCGGGCATCCTTCAATGCCGGCAGGTTCAGTATTTCTTTCACCCTCAGTCCCACGCTTTTACTCATGATCCACACTCCGTTCTGGTTTTATTTTACTATAGATGTAAAGGTTTGTATTTATGGAAGGTCTACAAACCATGAAAAATCAAAGAAAATAATCACATGCGATCAGGCTGAACCGTCCCTTTGCCTTCAGCGCCCTTCTGGCCATCTTCCTGGGCTGCGTGCAGTTTTGCCGGGACGGGATCAGCGTGTTTGAGGCTCATGGTCTGACGAAATAAAATTTAGGTACTTTCAACAATGAAAGTTTTTTGCTTTCATACTATTATAGTGTAGAGAAGATATGATTAACGAAACCGAAACTGAAACCGATATGCATTTATGGGGGTATTAATATGGAACTGCTCAAGGCCGGCACGATAGCTGAAGCTCTGGATTTCCTGGAACATCACCCCGGTGCCCGGATCCTTGCCGGAGGTACCGATCTCATCATTTCACTGCGCAAACGCAAAGAAACACCCAGTGCCATTGTGGATATCTCCCAGGTGGAGGAACTGAAAGTGATCCGTTCCACCGACCGGGGCTGGCAGATCGGACCCTGCACCACCTATGCCCAGCTGGTCCATGCCGCGCTGCCCCGGGGCCTTAGCGGTCTGCAGTCCGCAGCCCGCCAGGTGGGCTCCCCACAGATCCGCAACACGGCCACCGTGGGCGGCAACATCTGCAATTCGTCGCCGGCGGCGGACATCGTCCCCCCGCTGATGGCCCTGGACGCACAACTGACGCTGGCTGTTAAAAAGAATGGCGCGGTGTCGGAGCGGACGCTGCCCCTCACCGAATTCTTCACCGGCAAGGGGAAAAACAGACTCCTTCCCGGAGAACTGCTGGTCAATGTGACCCTCCCGCCGGTCCCGGAGGATGCGATGCTGGTCTTTGAAAAACTGGGTCTGCGCGAGGCCCTGGCCATCTCCCGGATCTGTCTGGCCCTCTACGCAGAACAGACCGGCGGAGTCTGGCAGAATTTCCGGGTCGCCACCGGATCACTGGGCGAGACCGGTCTGCGCGAAGCCGAGGTGGAGGAATACCTGAATGAATCGGGCCTGTCTGACGAGCGCATCGCCGGGGCGCAGGAGATCCTGTCCCAGGCCTGTGCCCGGCGGCTGGCCGCACGCTCTACCATGCCATTCAAACGCGAAGCCATCAAAGGACTGCTGGGTCATGCTCTGAGGAGCATCACCGCCGGAGGAAACCAAAATGAATCTCATCGTCAATAATCAACCCGTCACCACCCAGGCGCCCGGAGAAATGCGCCTTCTGGATTTCATCCGCGACGAACTGCACCTCACCGGCACCAAGGAAGGCTGCGGCGAAGGAGAATGCGGCGCCTGTACTGTCCTTCTCGACGGCAAACCCGTGGATTCCTGCCTCGTGATGCTCTTCCAGTGCGAAGACCGCGAGATCACCACCATCGAAGGACTTGGGACCGGGGAGTCCCTTCATCCGGTCCAGCAGGCCTTCGTCGAGGTGGGCGCCGTTCAGTGCGGCTACTGTATCCCGGGAATGGTGCTGGCCTCCAAGGCGATCCTGGATGAACATCCCGATCCCGACGAGGCCACCATCAAAGAAGGATTGTCGGGCAACCTGTGCCGCTGCACCGGGTATCTGAAAATGGAACAGGCCGTCAGACTGGCCGGGCGCAGAATGCGAGGTGAAGAGGATGAAACATAAAAGCGTCGGAGAATCCATTTTCCGCGTTGATGCCCCCGGCAAAGTCACCGGAAAAACACTGTATCCCCAGGATCTTTACCGGGAAGGCATGCTCTGGGGCGTTACGCTGCGCTCCACCGAGGCCCATGCCCGGATCACCGTCGATACCCGTCCCGCCGAAGCCATGGCAGGCGTCCGCCTGGTCCTGACTCACCGGGACGTTCCCGGCCTCAACCGCCACGGCGTCCTCTTCAAGGACCACGATGTCCTGGCCAGGGACAAAGTCCGCCGCATCGGCGACCCCATCGCCTTCATCGTGGCTGATACCCGCCATCAGGCAGAGGCGGCCCGGGATGCCGTCGTCGTGGACTATGAGATCCTGCCGGCCCTCTTCGATGCCCGCCAGGCCATGGCTGACACGGAACATCTGATCCATGAGGGCCAGCCCAACCTCCTCTACCAGTACAATCTGAAAAAAGGCAATGCCGATGAGGCCATTGCCAAATCCGCCTTCGTGGCCCGCAACACCTATGAACTGGGTTCCGTGGAGCACATGTTCCTGCAGCCGGAAGCCGGCATGGCCTGGATGGAGGATGACATCGTCGTGGTGTCGGTTTCCACCCAGTATCCCCACTTCGATGTGACGGAGATCGCCGAGGCGCTGGATCTGCCCGAGGACCGGATCCGCTATCTCAATCCCGCCATTGGCGGCGCCTTCGGCGGCCGGGAGGACATCTCCATGCAGATCCACCTGGCCCTGGCGGCTCTTACACTCAATGCGCCGGTGAAATGCGTCCTGGAACGCGAGGAGTCATTCTATGCCCACTCCAAGCGCCATGCCGTGTCCATGGACTGCGAGACGGCCTGCGATGAAAACGGCAAACTGACTGCGGTGAAAGCCCGGTTCTACGGCGACACCGGAGCCTATGCCTCCTGGGCTGTCAATGTCATGCGCAAGTGCGGGGTCCATGGCCCCGGTCCCTACGAAGTGCCCAACGTGGACATCGAATCCTATGCTGTATATACCAATAATCCCTATGCCGGCGCCATGCGCGGCTTCGGCGCCACCCAGTCGCCCCTGGCCTATGAACCGCAAATGGATGAGCTGGCCCGTCTGGCCGGCATCAGCCCAGCACAGATCCGCCGCATCAATATGCTGCGCAACGGATCGGTGACGGCCACGGGCCAGAATCTCCTGGACACCGTTCCCCTGGACCGCTGCCTGGATGCAGTGGAAGCTTACTTCAGCGCCCATCCCATGGAACCGTCCCGGGATCCCGCCATCAGAAAAGGCCGCGGCATCGCCCTGGCCTATTACGGCACCGGCTACGGCAACGGCTTCCCGGATGTTTCCTCCGCCCAGCTGGAGCTGACCCGGGACGGCCGCTTCAATCTGTTTGTTTCCGCTGCCGAGTGCGGTCAGGGTTCAGACACCGCCATGCTCCAGATCGCCGCCGAAGCCATCGGCTGCGCCACATCGCGGATCAACGGGTTTACCTGCGACACCAAGATCACCACCGATTCGGGCACCGCGGCGGCCTCCCGCCAAACCTACAACACCGGCAACGCCATTCGCCTGGCAGCGGAGAAGCTCCACCGTAAACTGACGCGGGAAGCACAGGCCTGTCTGAAGCTCAACTCAGACCTTCGCCTGGAGATGACAAGGGACGGCATCGAGCTGACATTCGATCCTTCCTTCCATTGCAGCTATGAGGAACTTGCTGCCCATATCTATCAGGATGAAAACACTCCGCTGGTTCGGGCTGAAGCTGTGTTCACCGCCCAGACCACCACCATGGATCCGGCAACGGGGCAGGGCAATCCCTACTGGCCCTATACCTTCGGCGCCTGCGGCGTGGAGGTGGAAGTCGATGTCACCACGGGCAAGGTCCGTGTCACCGATGCCATCTCCGCCCAGGACGTGGGCCGGGCCATCAATCCAACCATGGTCGAAGGCCAGATGGACGGCGGCTTTGCCATGGGGCTGGGCTATGCGCTGATGGAGGATCTGGGACTGTCCAAGGGTAAAATAAAGAATAACAGCTTCACCGGCTACATCATCCCCACGTCCATGGACATGCCGGATCTGAAAAAGGTCATCATCGAAGATCCCGAAGCCACCGGCCCCTTCGGCGCCAAAGGCATCGGCGAGCCCGTCATGACCTATGTGGCGCCGGCCATCCTCAATGCCATTTATGATGCGGCCGGCATTCGGATGAAACAGATCCCGGCGTCCCCTGACCGTGTCCTCAAAGCACTGGCCCGTCAGACGAAGACCGCCACCCCGGCGAAGGGAGGCCGTTTGAATGAATAGCTTCTACATCAAAGGGGATTTTATTTCAGCCGATCAGAAAGATCGCCTGACGGAGCGGCCGGATCAGTATCTTCTGGTCCGGGACGGACGCATCGCAGGCTTCACGGCTAATCCCGGGGAGGATCTTGCCATCCTGGACCATTCCGGTCAGCTGATCATTCCGTCCTTCACCGACATCCATGTCCATGCGGCGCAGTTCCCCAACATGGGCCTGGGCATGGACATGCCGCTCTTGCCCTGGCTGGAGACCTACACCTTCCCCCTGGAGATGAAATACGCCGATCCCGACTACGCCCGGCTGGTTTATCCGCGCTTTGTCCATGCCCTCTGGGAGCAGGGCAGCCTGCGCTCCTGCATTTATGCCAGCATCCACCGCGAAGCCACCGAGATCCTCATGGATGAGCTCATCGCCTCGGGACTGGCGGCCTACGTGGGCAAAGTCAACATGAACCGCAATGCGCCGGAGGGTCTCACCGAAACTCTGGAGGGTTCCATCGCCGATACCCGGCAGTGGCTGGACCGCTATGCCAAAGCCTCCCCGCTGGTGAAACCCATTCTGACGCCCCGCTTCGTCCCGTCAGTGACCTCGGAGCTGATGCGGGCGCTGGGCGATCTGGCCCGGGCCTATGAGGTCCCGCTCCAGTCCCATCTGAATGAAAACCGGGATGAAGTGGCCTGGGTGAGGGAGCTCCATCCCGAGTCCGACAATTATCTGGACATCTACCAGGACCATGACATGATCCGGGAGCATGCCACCATCATGGCCCACTGCATCTACAACGAAGCGGAGGAAGTGGCGTCCTTCGTCCGTCAAGGCATTTTCCTGGCTCACTGCCCCAACGCCAACCTGAATATGTCCTCGGGGATCATGCCGGCGGCAAAACTGATGCGCACCGAAGGGATCAACATGGCGCTGGGCACTGACGTGGCCGGGGGCCATACGCTGTCCATCCCCCAGGTCATGGTGGCCGCCATGCAGTCCTCCAATATCCTCTTTGCCCTGGATCCGGCGGCAGAATCCCCCCTCACCCTGGCGGAAGCCTTCTGGATGGGGACCCGGGGCGGCGGAACGTTCTTCGGCCACTGCGGGGACTTCAACCCCGGTGCCAGCTGCGACCTTCTGATCATCGATGATTCCGATGCGCTGCAGCTGCGCGGGATGAGCCTCACCGATCGTCTTTCGAAGTTCCTGTTCACCGGCACCCCGTCTCAGATCCGGGTCCGCATGCTCCAGGGGCGGATCATTCCTGAACCCCATGGCGGCCGGTGATCCTCTCATGGCTCATTTTCCCTTTTCCCTTAATTTTCCCTTTCGATCACCCCGCATGGCGTCTCTGAATGAGGCATTCTGTGCTACTATAATAGAAATATAGAAATATCCTATCAGGGTCTGACCCCGGCTTTGCGACAGGATCCGGCGTTCAGGAACACCGTTCCGGATCATGGGATCTGAAGCTCCGGCTCCCGAACAACAGAAGCTCCTGAACCATAGGATCCAGAGAACTTCTCATACCAGGATCATCGGAAGAGATGACCCTCAGATCTGTGCGCGTGCGAAGGTGAAGACCAGCGAACATGAGAACCAGAGAACGTGAGGACCTGAGAACGTGAGGACCTGAGAACGTGAGGACCTGAGAACGTGAG
>CAYYVR010000005.1:34336-37179 GCA_964475185.1 uncultured Clostridium sp.
AACGTGAGAATCCAGAACTTCAGAACTATGACAAAGGAGGCCGCCATGGACTACAGAGAATTGCTGGAAGCAGCGATGGGAAGAAAACAGGCAGATCTGGTCCTGAAAAATGCCCAGATCCTTGATGTCTATAATGCGGAATTTTACCGGGGCGATATCGCCATTGAAAAAGGGCGCATTGCCGGCATCGGAGAGTATTCCGGGATCGAGGAGATCGACTGCAGCGAAAAATACATCGTCCCGGCCCTCATCGACGGTCACATGCATCTGGAATCCGCCATGGTGACGCCGGCCCAGTACAGCCGGGGCGTCCTTCCCCACGGGGTCGCCACCGTCATTGCCGACCCCCATGAGGTGGCCAATGTCGCCGGAGCGGAGGCCATCGGGTGGCTGATGGATGCAGCCCGGGATCTGCCGGTGGAGTTCCGGTTCATGATCCCCTCCTGCGTCCCCTCCGCCCCCATTGAACATTCCGGCAGCGAGCTCACCGTGGAAGACATGATCCCCCTGCGCGGCCGCAGCCAGACCCAGGGACTGGGCGAAGTCATGGATTTCCCGGCCCTTCTGGCGGGGTCGGAGACCATTGCGCGGAAACTGGCCGCCTTTGAAGGCTTCCCCCGGGACGGCCACGCGCCCGGGATCACCGGCAAAGCGCTCAATGCCTATGTCGGTGCCGGCATCCACACTGAGCATGAATGCTCCACCCGCGATGAAATGGAAGAGCGGATCCGCCTGGGGATGTACATCCAGATCCGGGAAGGCACCGCCGCCCGCAACGCCGATTCCCTGCTCCCGGCCGTCAATGACCGCAACTGGCACCGCTGTTTCTTCTGCACTGATGACATCGAGCCCTCGGACATTCTCCGCGACGGGACCATCGATCAGCTGATCCGTATGGCCATCTCCGTCGGCATCGATCCGGCCCGTGCCTATACCATGGCCAGTTTCAACGCGGCTTCGGCCTATGGCCTTACCGACCGCGGCGCCATCAGCCCCGGCCGGCTGGCCCATCTCCTGGTGGTGAACGATCTGGATACCGTCGCCATTGAAACGGTGCTGGTCCACGGGAAACCGGTGGTTGAAGACGGCAGTGTCCTGCCCTTTGATTCCCCGGCAGCCCGGCGCCCCGATCTGACGATCCGGATCAGGGATCTGACACCGGAGGATCTCAGACTCCAAGGCGCCCGGTACAATGCCCTGGTCATGCACCCCGGCAGTCTCCTGACATCACTGGAGAGCGGTCCGGTCACCCAGGCGGACTTTCCCTATGGTCAGAATTTGGCCAAACTGGTCAATGTCGAACGGCACAACGGCACTTCCCTGCACGGCGTCTGTCCCCTGGCAGGCTTCGGCATCCGAAACGGCGCCATCGCCTCCACCATCGCCCATGATGCGCATAATCTCCTGTGTGCCGGCTCCAACGATGAAGACATCCTCCTGGCCATACGCCGGGCGGCTGAGATCGGCGGAGGCATCGTCATGGTCTCCCGGGGGGAGATCATCCACGAACTGAGTCTCCCCATTTACGGTCTGCTCACCGATGCTTCCATCGAAGATACGGCCGTCATCCTCGATGAAATGACAGAGAAAGCCCATGGGATCCTCGGCATCCCGGCGGACATGAACCCCTTCCTGTCTTTGTCCTTCATGGCACTGCCGGTGATCCCGGAAGTCAAACTCACCGTAGAAGGCCTGTTCTCCGTTTCTCAGCAGACCCTGATCCCGGCAGTGGAATGATCCCCTCAGAGGAATCATCCCGCCTTGCAGCGATCTGCGAGCTTAAAAAAAAACAGAAATCCTGACATATTTTCAGAGAAAACCGGCAAAGCAAAGGCTTCGCCGGTTTTCTCGCGTCTCGGATCCTGAGCCTGGGATCCAGGCCCATCTGATTTTATTTGATCGGATTGAGCGGATTTCGCGCGGATTCGTCTCTCCGCTCAGATCAGACTTATCCTCACATCTGACCTCACATCTATCCTCAAATCTGAGCTTAAATCGTGACCAAAGGTCGTGGCCCTGAAGTGACGTCAACTCTGTCCTTTTCTCTGAAAGCGGAAAGCTTTACTGATTATTAACATCAAGTTAATTGATAATCTTTATCAGTTACTTATAATAAGAGTAGATGATAAAAACTATCAATTACAAATTGATCAAACCGCAAAAGGAGAGATTTTAGATTATGATTAAATTACCAGAATTAGATTATGCTTATGATGCCCTTGAACCCCATATCGACGCTCGCACCATGGAGATCCATCACACAAAACATCACCAGGGGTACGTCGATAAGCTCATCGCAGCGCTTGAAAAATGGAATTCCGGCAAAAAGGCCGATGAATATGATGATGCATCCGCCAAAGAACTCATCAGGAACCTGAACAGTCTGGATGCACCCGAGGACATCAGGACTGCCATCCGCAATAACGGCGGCGGCCATGTCAACCATGCGTTCTTCTGGAAAGTCATTGGCCCGGACAAGGGCGGCGAACCGGTCGGTGAGATCGCTGAAGCCATCAAGTCCAAATTCGGTTCCTTCGATGCCTTCAAGGAAGAATTCAGCAACGCGGCAGCTTCCCGCTTCGGCTCCGGATGGGCCTGGCTGGTGAAAAACGATGCCGGCGAACTGGAAGTGATGTCCACACCGAATCAGGACAACCCGCTGACAGAAGGCAAGTGCCCGCTTCTGGGACTCGATGTCTGGGAGCATGCCTACTACCTGAATTACCAGAACAAACGGCCCGATTACATCAAGGCGTTCTGGAACATCGTCAACTGGGATGAAGTCAACCGCCTCTATAACGACAAGAAATAGGTCGGTCAGCGGCTCATTCAAATACTTTAAA
>CAYYVR010000005.1:37279-43862 GCA_964475185.1 uncultured Clostridium sp.
AAATACTTTAAATAACCAAATTCATTAAAAATAACTGCCAACGGTCCGTCAGACTGGCCGAGGCAAAACCCCTGAATTTTGCGATTCAGGGGTTTGTTTTTGCTTATTTCTGGCTTTGGAATACAAATTCCACGAACATCCGGATCCCCACAGACAGTGCCTCTTCATCGAAATCAAAGCCCGGGTTATGCATGATCTGGGTAAACCCTTTGCCTTCGTTTCGGGCCCCGATCCACAGATAAGCTGCCGGGATCTTTTGGGCAAAGTAGGCAAAGTCTTCGGCACCCATGCTGGCGGTCCGGGACATAAGAACCTGTTTCCCGCCGACGGCGATCTCAGCGGCAGCTTTTGCCTGATCCAGGATCCCGTCATCATTGACCAGGACCGGCAGTCCGTGCAGGATGTCCAGTTCATACTTTGCTCCGGTGGCACAGGCGATCCCCTGAAGGATCCTGTCGGCCCGCTCGAGGATCCGGGCACGGTTGGCTTCGGACTGACAGCGGATGGTGCCGGATAATTCGGCGGTCTCGGCAATGATGTTTTTCATCGTGCCGCCCTGGATCATCCCAATGGAGAAAACGGCCGGATCAAAGGGATCAATGCCCCGGGACATGAAGCTTTCGATCTCGGTGATGAATCTGGCGGCCAGGGAGATGGCATCCACGGCCTGATGGGGGTATCCGGCATGGCCGCCGGATCCAATCAGACGAATGGTGAACTCATCGGTGGAAGCCATGACGCTGCCGTATTTCAGGGTGATCGTTCCGGTATCGAATGCCGTGGTCAGGTGCTGACCATAGACGGATCGGATCGACGGCACCAGTCCGGCATCTTCCAGATCCTTCAGCATGATCCGCGCCCCGCCGAGATTGGGGCCCTCCTCCGCCGGCTGGAATAAAAGCAGGATGTCATGGTCCAGCTCCGATCGGTGAGCATTCAGGATCTGCGCCGCGCCCATGAGCATGGCGGTATGACCGTCGTGACCGCAGGCATGCATTCGCCCGGGAATCTGCGACTGATACGGTGCGCCCGTCTCTTCGGTGAGGTTCAGCGCATCCATGTCCGCCCGAAGCGCGATCATGCCATGGGCGCTGTTTGCCCGGATCACGCCCATGACCCCCACCGTGGAGGGAAGGATCTCAATGTGATTCGATTCCAGAAAGCTTCTGACGAAGTGTTCCGTTTGCTTCGTGTCAAAGCCGCATTCGGGATGCATGTGCAGATGTCTGCGCCACCCGATGACCTGGTCTTTCAGTTCTGTGATCTGATCTGTGATCTGATCTGTTCTGTGTGCCATCTCAACCTCCTTTAAAAGGGTCCGTAATTCAATGCCACCGCACCGAAAACGAAGAGGATCTGAAGAACAAAAATCATGGCAAAGTAAGGAATGACCCATTTATAGTATTTCTGGATGGGAACTTTGCCCATGGCACAGGCAATGAGAACGAATCCGGTGGGCCAGAAAATATTGGAATAGCCGTCCCCGAACTGAAAAATCAGAACGGCGATCTGACGGTTGATCCCGATGAGATCTGCAATGGGCACCATGATGGGCATGGTGGCGGCAGCCTGCCCGGACGCTGACGGAATCAGGAAATTGATGAGATTCTGGATCACCAGCATGCCGACGGAGCTGGCATAAAGCGACAGATTCTCCAGGGCAGAGGCCCCGGCGTGGATGATGGTATCGATGATGTTCCCCTTGGTTAAGACCACCAGGATCCCCCGGGCGACACCGACCACCAAGGCGGAAACGACGCCTTTGGCCAGGCCCTGGACCAGCGTATTGGTGATCTGGTTGGCACTCCAGCGATTGACCAGACCGACAAGGATGGAAACTATGATGAAAATGGCGGCGATCTCATTGATGTACCATCCCAGCCTGATCAGACCGAATGCCATAATGGCGATGCCGATGAACAGGATCAGGATCGAGAGCTTGCGCACAGGGGTAAGCGGGGTCTTCATCCGTTCTCCATCGATGGCAAGATCCGATACGTCCACGCCCCAGACCAGGCTTTTGGAAGGATCTTTTTTGATCCTGGCGGCATACGTCAGCACAAAGGCAATGGTGGCTGTGGTCATGACGATGAGGACCAGGATCCGGTATTCGATCCCCGAAAACAGCGGCAGTTCGGCAATGGTCTGGGCCACGCCGATGCTGAAGGGATTCACTGTGGCCGACGAAAAGCCGACGCCAACGGGAAGCAGCGAGATCCCAAGTGCCACCAGGGTATCATAGCCCAGTGCAATACTCAGGGATGCAAAGATCGGAATGAAGGCAATGATCTCCTCATAGGACATGGTCCCCGTTGAGGACCAGATCGACAGTCCGGCCATGATGATGACCATCAGGGCTGTGGCATACTTCGGATTGGCCTTGGTCTTTTCCACCATCACCGCAATGCTGGCATCCAGCGCGCCGGTTTTTTCAATGAGGAAGAGACAGGAAAAAGCCGCAAAAATCAGAAAGGTGATATTCGAGGCCTGGATGAGCCCTTCCACGATGGAAACCACCATGGCAAAGGGATTTACCGGGGTCTGCTCCACGTAGGTGAAGGAGGCCGGATCGATGACCATGCGGTCGGTCGCTTCGTTGAGGACCCGTTCATAGGTTCCCGCCGGAACAATGTAGGTGAGGATCGTCACCAGTACGATCATTCCCAGCAGAATGACGAAAACGTGCGGAAACTCTTTCCCGGTTTTGACAGTCGGTTGATTTTGCATTGATTTTCCCCCTGAAAAATTAGTCTGGTTTTCCGATCCACCGGACCGGCAGCTCTGATCGGCACCTGATTCTCTGAAAGTTCCCGCTCTGTCCCCTCTGCCTGAGCGGACGGTGAGAGCCTTTGCTTCAGCATCATGCTCCCCTGATTGCGCCTCTCCGTGATCCATCCGGATCGGCAGCCATCGAAATGAAAAACATCCAATCTCTGCCACTGGATGTTTTCCTTTGCTGCAAGTTCTTTTTTGAGTCAATGGCCGGAGGCTCATGGGACTGAGCCCATGATGTCCGCTTTTCTCTCATAATCTTTATGGCTGAACTTTTTACGTTCGGTTTTCTTTGGTTCGTCTCTTTGGTTCGTCTCTTTGGTTCGTCTGCTTTTTAAGGCGCTTCGGCGGCGGGGTTCCAAATTGAACCCGATGGCATCTCCTCCGCCTGGCATGGCATCAGACCGGACTGAGTCTGCGCTGGCCCTTGTTGACCATGAGTCCCATGACCAGGTAGACCACGGAACCGGCCAGTCCCGCCAGGATCGGCGCCTCCACCCAGCCCACACTGAACTGCAGGACCAGAAGGACCTGGACGAGGAGTCCGGTCACCATGGAGGCCAGACAGGTTTTCAGGTCTCCTTCCACCAGGGTGGACATGATGGTGGGACCGACGAACATGGCGATGAGGCCGCCGGTCCCGATGTAGGCGATCTGATTGAGCATGCCCTGGGGCGCGGCAAAGGTCAGGATCAGTCCCCAGACGGTGGTCAGTCCGACGATGATCCGGTTCATCCGCACTGTCACCTTCTCTTTATGATCGGTGAACGCAACGTACAGATCATAGGAAAGTGCCGATGCCAGGGTCTGCAATACCGAACTGATGGTGGAGAGCATGGCAAAGAGAATGAACAGCGTGATCACCCCGCTGACGGCAGGCGTCAGATAGGTGGTCAGAAACACCGGCATGGCGCTGTCGGGATTTGTCAGGTCGTGCCCTTTGAACCGCATGAACAGACCCACCAGCGGGATCAGGCTCAGAATGATCCCCAGGGGTGCCATGTACAGAGCCATCCGATGGATCTTGATGTCTTCTTTCAGTGAAAGAAACCGGACGGACATGTAGGGCAGCGTTGTGGTGAACAGCAAAGCATAGATGAAGACCAGAAAGACACTGGCCGGATTCTTCCCGTAGGGAACCGACGTGGTCGGGTTGAGCAGTTCCGGGTCGATCTGACCCAGCCCGGTCAGCATGTCCGACAGCGATGCATTGCGGAATATGACGCTGACCACGATGAGGGTCGATACAACCATCCCGACGCACATCAGAGTGTCCGTCATCGCCACTGCCAGCAGTCCGCCCTGGATGGTGAACACAGCGATGAGGATCATGAGCATGGCGGAAGCCGCGATCTCGGAGATCCCCAGCCACTGGGAGGCCACCAGTCCCACCGCCCGGATCTGACCGATCAGATAAACGGAGAGAAAGACAAAGGTGGCCATTCCGGCAAAGAAGTGGACCATGCGCTGCTCCCGCTTCGTTCCCCGGTGACTTTTGGCCAGATATTCGGGAATGGTCAGTCCGCCGTTTTTCTGCGCCCGTTTGCGCATGAAGTTGGCAAACAGAAGTGTTCCGAACACGATGGCCGGGGCAAACAGGAAGTTGGCCAGGATCTCCACAGTCCCGTACATGTAGGCCGTGCCCGGAGAGCCGATGAATCCCCAGCCGCTGTAGCCCGTGGCGATGAGGGTCCCGGCGCCGATGATGGGGCCGATCTGGCGGCCGCCCAGCAGAAACTCGGCCCCGTCGCCTTCTCCGCTTTTCATTTTCAGATTCGAGTAGGCCCCCACACCGATCAGAACCACTGCCGCGACCGCGAAGACCACCCAGTTAAAGGTCATTGTGATCGCCCCCGTGGGGCTGAATGATGTCACGGTAAATGGCCACCGCCATGGGGATCACCAGGAGCAGGATGCATCCTGCTGCAAATGAAATTAAAGTCCAGGACTGGATCATGATTTTGTCTCTCCTTTCGCGCGTTCGGGAATGCCTGGCGGGCATGCTGTCCTCAGGCGGTTATTTTTCTTTGAAGGTCACCAGGGTCGGATCTTCCACCTGATTGGGGAAGTAGTCCTGGCATCCGCCTTCACGGTATACGTCAGCAGTGGCGCAGTGCAGTCCGCCGCCAAAGGCATAGGCATCCCGGAAAGGCAGCGGAATGACGTCCATTCCGAGCTTGTCCATCTGTTCCTGCTGCGCCGTTTCACTGGCTTCGACAATGACCGTTTTGTGATCTAAAACCAGACAGTTCATGGACAGCCAGACACTGGAGTAACAGAGTTCCGGCGGCTGTTTGTGGGCAGGTTTCGCCGCATCGACGATCTCCCAGCCATTGGCCTCGAAGATCCTGCGCTGTTCCCTGGGGAGTTTGCGCATGGGATTGTTGAGGATCAGGCCCGGCTTCAATGGGACAAAGGTCGCATCGATGTGGATCGGATAGGGATCCCCCGGGAAATTGACGGCGTGGACCCGCATATCCGGGTACATCCGCCGGAGCCATTCCATGCCCTTGCGGTTGGTGGTCAGACCGTGCTGCACGAAGAGGTCTTTGCCCAGCCGCATGACATCGGCCGCGTCGAAGAGGATCTCGTGTTCCGTGGTCACCATGTGGAGCTTGGCAGTCCGTTCCAGCAGGATCTCTTCGGTGACGTCATCATCAAAGTAATGCATATCATAGGAGGCATCCCCCAGCTCCGGACGGGGAGCGGCGATCCACCGGAAATTTGGATCTTTGTCAAAATACTCGCGCTGGATCCTGGAGTAGGCATAGAACTCAAAGTACCGGGAACGGAATGACATGGGCGCTGAGATCATATCGCTGCCGATGGTCAGCAGGACATCCCGCGGAGGCATCGAACCGAACATGCTGCCGATCATGAAGTGCGGTGTCACCACAGCCTGGTTCCACTGCATGACTTCCGGACGGTCTACTTTGATGTTTCGGCTCTCCAGCAGTTTGACCAGTCCTTCCAGCTGCTCATTGGCTTTTTCGACGGTGTCCTGCGGTCTTGGACCGGTCATCCCGCGCATGGGGCTGTCCAGCGGGACCTTGGCTTTGGAAGCCGGTTCTGAGGGGGAAATGCAGCAGTTGTCGGCTCTGCCGACGATCACGTGTTTCAGCGGGTCAAAGTCATTCCAGGAATTTACGATTTTCATAGGATCCTCCTTGTTGATAAAAAAAAGTCGTGCCCGAATGTTTCATTCAGGAACGATCTGGGTTTCGTGGTACCATCCTAATTCACTGATGCCTCACAGCATCAGCCTCATCAAGTATGCATGTTTATACATTACTTTGTCCGGTTAACGGGGACATCCGTACTCGCCTAAATGATTCAGCGAAAAACTCCGAGGCCCTTTTCCCAATCACATTCCATATCCCCTTCCACCAACGGGACTCGCTTTCTGAAACCGCGACCGGTACTCTCCTCTTCTTCGTTTGTATATTTATTCATTTATTGTTAATAATATAAATCCATCTCTTCTTCTTGTCAACACTCCCCGGACCTATTTGCTCATTTTTCAAGTTATTTCGATTTTTGCAGTCCCCTCAACGTTTTCATCCCTTGCGCCATTGCTTTTTTATCAATCTGCCGCTTTCATCACCGATACACGTTCCCTCGATTATGCATTTTTCTATTAAACCCCGCTACGGTTCATGGCCGCAAAGGATCTTCCCGGGGAACTCCATCAGCAGTTTTCCAACCTGCCAGCAGGCACCCGATGGGTGATACACACAAAAAAATTCCCGCGCCGCACAAAAAAAAGGTCCGGTGCCGCATAAAGCCACCGAACCAGGAGAAATTGACTGGC
>CAYYVR010000005.1:43962-45915 GCA_964475185.1 uncultured Clostridium sp.
TAGGGGCGCAGCCGGTAGATGCCGGTCTTTGACAGTCGGAAGTCGCTGTAATTGGCCAGATAAAGGGCAAACTCCTCCCGGCCCGCAGCCGGTGCAAGGTCCACTTCCACTTCCCGGCCGGAGAAGTTATTGACCACCAGGAGGCGTTCCTCCCCAAGGGTGCGCTCCCAGGCAAAGATCGCATCATGGTCGGGGAAGAGCAGCTGAAACTGTCCGTACACCATGACGGGAAGTTCCCGGCGCAGGGAGATGAGCCGGCGGTAATAATGAAACACCGACGCCTCATCCCGGATCTGCTCTTCTGCATTGATCACCGGGTAATTGCTGTTGACTTTGAGCCAGGGGGTTCCCGTCGTGAACCCGGCCTGAGGAGATTTATCCCACTGCATGGGACTGCGGGCATTGTCCCTGCCTTTGCGCCGGATCGCCTCCATCATATGGTCCGCTGTGAAGATCCTGCGTGCCTCCACCAGATCCCGCCAGGCGTTGAGGGATTCCAGATCCCGCAGCTCATCGAGGCTCTCGATGTCCAGATTCGTCATCCCCAGCTCTTCGCCCTGGTAGATGTAGGGAGTGCCTTCCATGAAGTGGACGACATTGGCCAGCATTTTTGCCGACTGGACCCGATAGGCGCCATCGTCGCCGAAACGTGATACCATCCGGGGCTGATCATGGTTGTTCAGGTACAGCGAATTCCAGCCTTTGCCGTGGAGGGCCTTCTGCCAGGCCGTGAGATTCTCCCGCAGGGATGGCAGGGAAAACTCTTTGAAATCCCATTTGCCGTGTTCCCCGCCGTCCAGATCCATGTGCTCAAAGGTGAAGATCATGCTGAGCTCTCTGCGCTCGGGCGCGGTGAAATCCACGGCATCCGCCGGAGTTGCCCCGGGGCACTCGCCCACGGTGAGCAGATCGCGGCCGGCCAGGACTTCCCGGTGCATTTCCTGAAGATAATCATGCAGGCGCGGTCCCATGAAATAGTAATCTTCGCCTGCTCCGCTGTCATTAAACTGCTTGGAGATCAGATTGATGACATCCATCCGGAACCCGTCCACGCCCTGGTCCAGCCAGAATTTCATCAGATCATAGACTTCACGGCGCACCGTTTCATTGTCCCAGTTGAGATCCGGCTGCTTTTCTGAAAACAGGTGCAGATAGTACTGCCCCCGCGTCTCATCGTATGCCCAGGCCGGACCGGAAAAGATCGAGGTCCAGTCATTGGGCGGCGAACCGTCCGGTCTGGGATCCTTCCATATATAGTAATCGCTTTTGGGATTGCTCCGGCTCTGCCGGGATTCCCGGAACCAGGCGTGTTCATCGGAGGTGTGGTTCACCACCAGATCCATGACCAGTTTCATGTCCCGGGCATGGATCTGGCCGATCAGTTCCCTGAAATCCGCCATGGTGCCGAATTCCGCCATGATCTCCCGGTAATCGCTGATATCATAGCCATTGTCATCATTGGGCGATTTGAAAAACGGGGAGATCCAGAGAACATCCACCCCCAGATATTTCAGATAATCGAGCCGGGAACAGATCCCCTTCAGATCACCGATGCCATCGCCGTTACTGTCCTGAAAGCTTCGCGGGTAGATCTGATAGACCACTGCTTCCTTCCACCATTGTCTTTCCATAAAAATTCCCTTCGACCTTTTGCAGATCGGTCTGTTAGTTCACTGCTCTAATTATACTCTCCCCCTCAGGCTACGGCAATTTGTCCCGCCGGTCCGACTAAAAATCATGGCTCATACCCACTCACACCCTGGCTCAAATCCTGGCAGCCGCCCTCATCGACCCACCCGATGGTCGGCCCAAATCACAGGAACGGTGCTGTCAACTCCCCAGCGGCTGCCAGACTCCGGAGCTGCTTTTGAGGAACTCACGCTGCCTTTCACGCTTGCAATCACGCTTACGCGGCAAGCTCGTATTGTACGACGGGGGTTTGAAGTGTAAAAT
>CAYYVR010000006.1:0-1729 GCA_964475185.1 uncultured Clostridium sp.
TCAATAATTATTGATTTTTGCGAAATATTAGTTTCTAGTTTTCGCAGCCGGCTGCCTGAAGTCTATAGTGGTCCAGATCCTTTTGGACCACTTCATCAAAAGCCGCCATCAGCTGGCGCACAAGAGGCAGCGTTGCCGATCCAAGATCCAGGCTGCCGATGGATCGGATGGGCAGGATCTTGGGAGAGGTCCCGCTGATGAAGGCGCCGGTAAATCCGGGGAGATCATGGACATAGACCTCCGTTTCGCGGACCGTGAGTTCAAGGGCATGGGCCGTTTCAACGATCTTTTGCCGGGTCACCCCGGGCAGGACACTGTGCAGGGGCGGGGTGACCAGTTCTCCACTCTGAACAAAGAACAGATTGGAGCGGGCGCCTTCTGTGATGTGACCGGACGCGTCCACGAGCAGGAGCTCATAGGCGCCGGTCTCCCGGCGTCTGTTTTCGGCAAGGTCGGCGAGCTCCTGATTGGTGATCTTGGCGTTGGGATCCTCCCGGATGTATTCCATGAGCTCAGTGTGGACACCAGCTTCATACATCGCCGCATCGGGGTAAGCCGAAGGATTTTCGAATAGCCAGAGATCCCCGGATCCGCGATCCAGGATCACTTTAAAATTGAAGTTCGCCCGGTCCATGGATGCGATGAATCGCTGAGTGTGGTCTGACAGTATCTGGTAAGTCAGGGGAGCGCCCATGGCTCTGGCTGCCCCTGAATGAATGAATCGATCGTAGTGCGCCTGAAAGAACAGTGCGGCACCGTCGATGACGCGAATGACTTCATAGATGAGTCCGGAACCCGTGGGAAGAGTGACCGTGTCTGCGGGATACAGGACGCCGTTTTTCATGATTTGATCCAATGAATGTTCCTCCTGTTGATTTATTTCCACTTCAGGATTGGAAAATGCGGATTGGCTTTATGATTGATCAGCCAGGCTTTGCCCATCCGGTCCATCAGGGGCTTGTCACTGAGTGAATCTGAATACATCACTGAGTTTTCCCAGTCGATGGCGGCGCCATCCAGATAGTCCATCAACCGGTCGATTTTTTCAGCCCCTTTGTTGTTCAGTCCGATCATTTTACCGGTAAACAGACCGTCCCTGATTTCAAAGCGGGTTCCGATGGCTTTTTCGATGTAGGGGGAGCGTTCGAATTCCCGGATGTAGAACTCAGGCGATGCGGAGTTCAGAATGACCCGCATTCCCTCGCGATGGTGTTTTTTCAGCATTTTTATCCCGTCCTGGTACAACAGCGGCTTGATCCCTTCCGCCATGAAGCGGCGGGCAAGCGCTTCCAGCTCTTCGGCCGGCAGGCCGCGAAGCATTTTCAGATTCTGTTCTTTCGATTGTTTTTCATCATGCAAGCCCAGGACGAAGCCCAGGCCGGCAGCGATGCTGTTGGGCAGGTAAGCGATATTTTTAAAGTCTGTTCGGATGAGGAACTTCAGAAGCTCTACCTGGGTCTCCCGTCGAGTCAGGGTATAGTCCACATCAAATACAGCCAAACGATCCATGTGATCAACTCCTTGTGATGCAAGTAAAAAGGGCCGGGGCAAAATGCCGCAGCCCATGTTGGTCCGTTTCAGGGAGAGTTCAGAGCTATTCCTCTTCCTCATCCGCTTCTGCAAAGTCGAGTTCGTCGTCTTCATCGTCTTCATCCACTTCTTTGTCATCGTCATGGAATTCGTCGTCTTCGTCCTCGTCTTCGTCCTCGTCTTCGTCTTCGTCTTCGTC
>CAYYVR010000006.1:1829-23331 GCA_964475185.1 uncultured Clostridium sp.
TCGTGGTGTTCGTGGTTATGGCTGACCTCTTCATTCAGATGTTCGGTCTTCTTATTTTTCATATCTTCTGACATTATTTTTTCCTCCGAAATTCTTGTTGTTTTTAGTATAGCTTATAAAGCACCAGTCATAAAGTGAATAAAATGAGAACTTGACCGGTGATGGAGCAGAGCGGACCTACCCTCTTTTGCGATCCATGACCACAGACGTCAGGACCGGAATGACCTGTTTTTTCCGGGAAAGAACGCCGGGCAGATCGATGGAGTTGTTCTGGATGGTCTTGTCAAAGGCTTTTTCGATGAGCTCCTTATCGGGACCTGTGACGATTAGTTCGGAAGACTCCTTGAAAATATCGGTGATGAGCAGACCGTAAATGGTATAACCTGCGTCCCTTGCCCGATGATCCATCAGTTCCAGCAGCTCATCCTTCATGCCGGCCAATGCCGAAGAATCCAGGGAGTAGACCTGTGAGATGCCGATTTTCTGATCATCTACGGTGAAGGTCTTGAAATCCTGCGCCAGAAGATCCCGCGGGGTCCGTCCCTCCAGGGAAGTGCCGGCCCGGAACATCTCCATGGCGAAGGGTTCCGGATCCATATCGGCGATCTTGGCCAGACGATTCAACGTCATCCGGTCGATCTGGGTGGAGGTGGGGGACTTGAAATACAGCGTGTCAGAGATGATGGCGGCACACAGGAGGCCGGCGATCTTCCGGGAAGGGCGGATGCCGTTTTCAAAAAAGATGTTGGCAATGATGGTTGACGTGGAACCGACGGGTTCATTGCGGAAATAAATGGGGGAACCCGTTGCAACATCAGCCACCCGGTGGTGGTCGATGATCTCCAGGATCTCAGCGTTCTCAAGGCCGTCGATGCTCTGACTGCGCTCGTTGTGGTCCACCAGGATGAGCTTCTTTTTCTGCGAGGAGATCAGATGATACCGTGACAGAGTCCCTTTGACCCGATGCTGTCCCGTGACGATGGGATAGGAACGAAAGCGGGTCTCTGCCATGACGGGGGATACATCTTCGATGAAATCATCCTCAGTGAAATAAACGATCCTCTCCTGGGTCATGACATACCGGATCGGCACCGCCTGCGGCAGCAGCCGGGCGGCGGTGAAGGTGTCATAGGGTGTCTGCAGCACCGTGACGCCATGGGTCTGGGCCAGTTCCATGGTCCCTTCGCTCATCAGGTGATTCCCGGTGATGATCAAAAACGAGGCGCCGCCCCTGATGGCGGAATGCTGAAGGTCTTTGAGATTGCCGGTGATGGCGACATCTCCGTCTTCGATGATGACCTGGGCATCCTCAGGCTGCAGGTTCACCACGACCATTTTCCCGGAGATGGGTTTGGGTGACGCAGGGGTAAACAGGGGGACTGCCGACAGGGTGTCCAGGATGTTTTCCATGGGGGCTTCGGATTTTGCGAGAACGTTGGTATCCCAGACATCCATGTAACTGCGGGTCACGTTGGAAATGGATACCACCCCCTGGAGCAGTTCTTCTTCATCCACGACCACCAGGCTGTTGACGGCATTGCGCGTCATCAGGTTCCAGGCCATTTTCAGCGAAATATCAGCTTCGACGGGCTGGGTCGTATCATAGGAGAGGTCACCGACGCGCAGTTTCATCGTCTCCATGTACTGCGGTTCCTCCACGGAAAAATGATCGAGGATGAACCGGGTCTCCCGGTTGATGGGGCCCAGTCGGATGGGAAGGGCCCGGACATGGCCCTGTTTGTTTTTGTACTCGGCGTAGGCAATGGCGGCAATGATGGAGTCGGTATCCGGGTTCTTGTGCCCTGTAATGTAGACCGTTTCTTTCAAAATTGATGCTCCTTTCACCGGATCATGAGATCCCTGGCTGGTGTTGTTTTTCTGCAGTCAGAAAAAAGTACCCTTGTGAGGTACTTTGATTTAGACGCGCTGGCGCTTGACGCTGCCCTTGATGCTTTTAATGATCTCATCCACGGAAAGTTCGCCTTCGACCAGCTGGGTCTTGTCCGTGATGTTCACCACATTCATGATGGTGACGGTTTCAGCCGAGTCCTTGCCTTTTTCGCCTTTGAGGCCCTGGACCAGGACCTCGTTGCCCTGCCGGACATCGATGAAAGCAGGTTCCTTGAAACCGGACTTTTTGTACCTGCATCGGCTCACGTTGCGGGAGCCCACTGGCTTAACGACCAGATTGACGTTGAGGACATGCCAAAGAAAAAACTTCTTTTTGCGGTCTATTTTCACAGACAGGACATTCCCGTAAACTGGCGTGATGCGGTCGCCATGCTGTTCCATGAACGTTTCCATCTGATATTCTTCAAATTTGCTTCTGATTCCCATTTGTGATTTTCCTTTCACCGAGTTGTATATCCTAAAAATTATAACATAAAACGGACCGGCAGGCCCCGGCATTTTAAAATCCGTTACAAATTTGTTGACGCAGCGAGTCGGATCCGAGTCGGATCCGGCGGAGCGCGATCTGTCTCAGGGAGTGAAGCCCTTAACTTTTTGTATACAGTTACCTGTTATAATAAAGTATATCTATACAACAAATCGATGAAGCGAGGTATACGCATGGAATATTCAAAAAAAGAACTGGCGCAGATGATGGATCATACGCTGCTGAAGGCGGATGCAACCGATCAGCAGCTCAGGGATCTCTGCCGGGAAGCGATGGATCATGAGACCTGGTCGGTCTGCATCAACCCCAGTAACATCGAACGGGCAAAAGACTATCTGACAGGCAGTGAGGTCAAACTCTGCACCGTGGTAGGATTTCCCCTGGGGCAGATGTCCAGTGAGGCAAAAGCGTTTGAAACCTCAGAAGCCGTCTTCAAAGGCGCCGATGAGATCGACATGGTCATCAATGTCGGCCGGGTCAGAGACGGTGATCTGGAGTACGTCCGTGAAGATATCCAGGCCGTCGTCAATGCGGCGCAGGGAAAACTGACCAAAGTGATCCTGGAAACCTGTCTGCTGGAGAAGGATGAGATCGTCAGAGTCTGTGAGATCGCACGGGCGGCAGGCGCTGATTTTGTCAAGACGAGCACCGGCTTTTCCACTGGCGGAGCCACCGTGGAGGATGTTCGTCTGATGCGTGAAACGGTGGGGCCTGACATGGGTGTCAAGGCGTCCGGCGGCATTCGGTCACTGAAGGATGCACTGGCCATGATCGAGGCAGGCGCCAGCCGTCTGGGGGTATCAGCCAGCGTGAAGATCTTGGAGGAAATGAATGATGACGATACGAAAACACATTAAAGCGGAAATTCTGAGGGAAATCATCAAATTGCCGGAGGACATCGCAAACGATGCCATCCTGGAACTGACCATCCGTGAGGCAGCCCCTGACAAGACCGTCTCTGAACCGGCTGGCCGCAAACGGACAGCAGAGGAGCTGATCCGTCTGTTTCACTCCAGGATCCGAGCAGCCTCACCTGAAGTCAATTTCACTGAAGAAGTCTTTTCCCTGGATGAAGTGGAATGGAGAGATCTCAATGAGGTCAAGGCTCATTTTGAAGAAGAAGACTATGGCGTCAAGATCCATCAGCAGGGGAACCGGGTCCAGCTGAAGATCCTCTGGAGATATGTATAAAATAACGGATCGGACGTTTTTCAGGCAGGATGCCAAAACGCTGGCAAAGGACCTGCTCGGGTGTCTGCTCGTCCATGAAACGGGCGGCGGGGCACTGACGGTACGGATCACGGAGACAGAAGCCTACATGGGCACGGAAGATCTGGCCAGCCACAGCCGCGGCGGCCGGATCACCGGGCGAAACCGGATCATGTTCGGGGATGCGGGATATGTCTATATGTTTCTGATCTACGGACTGCATCACTGTTTCAATATCACCGCCAATGAACCAGGCCGCCACGAGGCGGTCCTGATCCGGGCCGGAGAACCGGTTTCCGGTGTGGACCGCATGCGGCTCAACCGGCGTGCAGGACGAGGCCAGGGATCCCTTATAACCCACCAGATCGCCAACGGGCCGGGGAAGCTGTCCCGGGCCATGGGGCTCGATCAGAGTCATTATGGCAGAGACCTGACCCGGGATGAGGAGATCTATATCGCCCGAGACGGGTTTGATCCGTCCGGGGCGCAGATCGTCACCGATGCCCGCATCGGCGTGGATTATGCAAGCAGGGACCGGGACACCCCGCTTCGATTTTATCTGAAAGATGCTCCGTCGGTGAGTCTGACCCGGGAGCAGCATGGCAAACAGCGAAAAAAGCAACAAAAGCAATAAAAGCAATAAATAATAACAACCGATAACCCATAAACGGAAGAAGATGATGAAACAATGATCAATCGAAACATGATGAATGGGGGAATTGAAGATGAACCATTCATTGAAAATATCAATGACGATCTCCTCCTGGCCATGGAGGGACGCTGGTACCTTCAGTATTCAGGCTGTCCGCTCTGGCAGAAGAACGGGATCCACACCATAAGCTTTAATTTCCACATCCGCCATAAAGGTGAGGATCTGGTCCTGGAGGACCGGGTCGAGTACATCAAAAATGGGAAAATGCGCTTTCGCCTGGGGTTCGACTACCCGGTGGAAGGGATCCGCAATACGTTCAGATGGAAGGGGAAGGGGGTCAATCGGACCTTCCGGAATCATTTTGAAGTGACCCTGATCAACGACCGGTACATGGTCCTGTTCTTTGAAAAGACGCTGACCAGCCCCACTTCCATTGATATCGTGACTCGATCCAGATCCATCACGCGGGAACTGGAGGCAGAGATTTTCAATGCCGTCAGAGGGAACGCCACCATCGCGGATTATCTGGACCAGGTGGACCGGATCCGCCATACCGGAACAAATGGGAGGGCCTGATCCCGCAGTTCTCCTTGAGTTTGTGCCCGATAACAGGTAAAATGTAAGTAACAACAAAATAAGCAAAAGAGGTGACAGAAATGAAAGTATCAATATACTTCAGGGACATGAAGAATTCTGACGCACTGGAAGATCTGATGGAGAAAAAGCTGTCCAAACTTGATCGTTATTTCAAGTCGGAGGCTGACGCCAAGGTCACCATGTCCATGTTTAAAAAGACCAACTTCAAGGTAGAAGTATTGATACCATTCAACGGCTTGTTTTTACGGGCTGAGGAGACAACGGACGATATGCATAAATCCGTTGACAAAGTCGTCGAGAAACTCGAACGGCAGCTCAGAAAGTACAAAACAAGAATTGAAAAGCGTCACACGAAAGAATCTGTACGATTCCCCGATTTCAACGAAGCTGCCTTTGAGGGAGCCGATGGCTTTGATGCATATGAATCGGAAGAACCCAAGATCGTACGGACCAAGAGTTTCGAACTGAAGCCGATGACCGAAGAAGAAGCCATCCTTCAGATGGAGATGCTCGGCCATGACTTTTATGTCTTTGAAGACCTCAGCGGGATCACCAGTGTGATCTATCGGCGCAAAGATGGAAACTATGGCCTGATCGAGCGAGCAGGCCTTTAGGATTCGATCGCAGTAAACCGCAGCCCCCGGGATCCCCGGGGGCTGCGATCCGTTAAAGGACCCCTTTGGCCTTTGCCGGTGCAATAAAAAAAATTCCTGGAATCGGCAATCCACTGCCGTTTTTTTATTTTGCTTTCATCCCGGGCGATCATAATAGAATCTGGCAAGGACCCGCCGGGCCGCCGGATTTAAAGTTTCAGAGGATCATCCCACAGAAAATCCCGGAGCGGCGAGCGAAACAGACTGCATGCCAATCGGGATTGTGACCGGCAATGACAAACCTGTATGCCGTGGTCCGTCCCTGGGTGGGAAGTGGCCGGACGATGGGCAGGGAAGGACAGTACAGGCCGGGGTGAGACGATCACCAGGGGGCGAAGGTTTCCTTTGCCGGCTCAATGATGCTATAATGTAGAGTGTGAAAAAGTGCGAAGAAAGCATTCCATGGAGGAAAAAATGGGACTATTAGACAAAGTCTTCGGAACTTACTCAGACCGGGAAGTCAAGCGGATCATGCCGCTGGTCGATAAGATCAATGCCCTGGAACCTGAGTATCAAAAACTGTCCGACGATGAATTAAAGCATAAAACAATTGAATTCAAAGAACGATTGAGCAATGGCGAGACCATGGATGACATCCTTCCTGAAGCGTTTGCAACGGTTCGGGAAGGATCTGTCCGGGTATTGGGCATGCGTCATTTTGACGTTCAGCTCATCGGCGGAGTGGTCCTGCATCAGGGCCGGATCGCTGAAATGAAGACCGGTGAAGGAAAGACGCTGGTGGCAACGCTGCCCTGCTATCTCAACGGCCTCACGGGCAATGGCGTCCACGTGATCACCGTCAATGACTACCTGGCAAAATTGCAGGGGGAGTGGATGGGACAGCTCTACAGCTTCCTCGGTCTCACCACCGGCATCATCCTGCACGGACTGAACAATACCGAGCGGCGGGAGGCCTACCACTGCGACATCACCTATGGAACCAACAATGAATTCGGATTTGACTACCTGCGTGACAACATGGTGGTTTATGAAGACGATATGGTCCAGGGCAATCTGAATTTTGCCATCGTCGATGAAGTGGATTCCATCCTCATCGATGAAGCCAGAACACCGCTGATCATTTCGGGAGAAGGCGACAAAAGCACCGAAATGTACCAGGTGGCAGACCTCTTCGTCAAGCGTCTCAAAGATGAAGCTGATTTCACGGTGGATGAGAAAGCTCATTCGGTGATCCTGACCGAAGACGGCATCAACAAGGTGGAAAAATACTTCAACCTGGACAATTACGGCGATACCAGCCATATGGAGCTGCAGCACCACATCAATCAGGCGCTGAAAGCCAACTATCTGTTCAAGGCGGATAAGGACTATATGGTCAAAAACGGGGAGATCATCATCGTGGATGAATTCACCGGACGGCTCATGGAAGGCCGGCGTTATTCCGATGGGCTCCACCAGGCCATCGAAGCCAAGGAACATGTGGATGTCCTCAAGGAATCCAAGACCCTGGCGACCATCACGTTCCAGAACTACTTCCGGATGTACAGCAAATTATCAGGTATGACTGGTACGGCGCTGACGGAAGAAAATGAATTCCGCTCCACCTATAACCTTGACGTTATCGTCATTCCCACCAACAAGCCGGTAATCCGGAAAGATCAGCCCGATCTGGTCTACAAGACAGTGGAAGGCAAATACCGGGGACTGGTCCAGGAGATCGTGGAGACCTATCAGAAAGGTCAGCCGGTGCTGGTGGGTACGACATCCGTTGAAAAGTCCGAACTGGTTTCGGAACTGCTCAAACGGGTCCGGGTGCCGCATCAGGTCCTCAACGCACGCTACCATGACAAAGAAGCCGAGATCGTATCCCACGCCGGTGAACGCGGCATGGTCACCATCGCCACCAATATGGCCGGGCGCGGTACCGACATCAAACTCGGCGAAGGCGTCATCGAACTGGGCGGTCTGAAGATCCTGGGTACTGAACGCCATGAAGCCCGCCGCATCGACAATCAGCTGCGCGGCCGTTCCGGCCGCCAGGGAGACCCCGGCGAATCCCGGTTCTATATCTCCCTGGAAGATGACCTGATGCGCATCTTCGGCGGAGATACGCTGAAAAACCGGGTTTCCAAACTGGGACTGGGGGACGATGAAGCCATTGAATCCAAGATGGTTTCCAGTGCCATCGAGAATGCCCAGAAGAAAGTTGAAGGCAATAACTTTGATGCCCGTAAAACACTGCTCGGCTATGACGATGTCATGAACCAGCAGCGGGAGATCATTTATCGCCAGCGCCGCGAAGTCATGCAGGGCAGGGATATATCCGAATCCATCAAATCCATGATCCAGCGTGCCGTCACAGCCAGCGTGGAGCGATTCCTGCAGAACGGTCAGGATACGGAAGAAGATTATGCCAATCTGGCCCGCTTTATGCAGATCCTGGTGGCCCAGCCCAAGCCCACCCCGGTCAGTGACCTGATGGCCATGGATACCGAGGCAGTCAAAACGCACTATCTGGAAGCCGCCATGGCGAAGTACCGGCAGAAGGAAGAAAAGTATCCCGAACAGATCCGTGAGCTCGAACGCGTCGTTCTGCTCCGGGTCGTCGATAACAAGTGGATGGATCACATCGACAACATGGACCGCCTCAAACGCGGAATCGGTCTGCGGGCTTATAAGCAGCAGGATCCGGTCCAGGCATATCAGTTCGAAGGAACCGATATGTTCAATGAGATGATCGATACCATCGATGAGGAAACCACCCGGTTCATTCTCAACGTCGAGATCCGGACCCAGGAGGACATCGAACGGGAACAGGTCGCCAAGGAAACAGCCACCAATCAGGATGATTCTCTGCCCAATACCCCACAGGTCCGCAAAGAAAAGAAAGTCGGTCGTAATGATCCGTGTCCATGCGGATCCGGTAAGAAATACAAAAATTGCCACGGTCGAAACGAGCGGAACTAGATCCGCCTGGATTTTCGCATCGTGCGAATATCAAAGCATAGGGGGACTCTCACGGGAGTCCCTTATCCATCCGTAGGGCAGTTACCTGACGGGCGCATGATCTGAGCTGAATTCGCAGGAGTTATGGGAACAAACCATACACCGAAAATCACGATCAAAGCGCAGTAAATGATCCCTGGATCCAAAGGGGATCAGGAGTGAATCAGGAACGAATCAACCCCAAATCAAAACCGATCAAAAGCAAATAACCCCTAATCAAATCTGAATCAATGCTGAAACAAATGACGGCAACATAAAATCACTGAAAGAGGTGTCAAGAATGTATTTAAAACTGGCAGAAGCGCTGCAGAAGATCAATGAGCAGGAAGCAAAAATAAACTCCATAAAGGAGAGTCTTTGACACGGCTAAAATGAGCCTGCGTTTATCGGAACTGAATATGAAAATGTCCGAGCCCACCTTCTGGGATGATCCGGACAGCGCCAGAGATCTGAGCCAGGAGGCTTCCGACATCGACGGCAAACTGAAAAGCCTGGCCCAGTTTGAAGAGCGGCTCAGCGATATCCAGATCCTGGCTGAACTTTCAGAGGATGATGAGGATACCGAAAAACAGCTCTACAGGGATCTTGTGGACCTGGATGAGGAGTTGGATGCCTATCTGCTCAAACTCCATCTCAACGGCAAGTATGATGCCAATAACGCCATTTTAAGCCTTCATGTCGGTGTGGGCGGTACGGATGCTCAGGATTTCACGCAGATGCTGCTGCGCATGTACCTGCGCTGGGCCGAGCAGAAGGGCTACAAGACCGAGCTGATCGACCAGCTGGACGGGGAGGAAGCCGGGATCCGGGATGCCACCGTCAAGATCACCGGAGAATATGCCTATGGCTATCTGAAAAGCGAGAAAGGGATCCACCGTCTGGTTCGCATCTCTCCGTTCAATACCAACGGCAAGCGGCAGACATCCTTTGCATCGGTGGAGATCCTGCCGGAGCTGCGTCAGGATCAGGATGTCCAGATCAATTCCGATGATCTGAAAGTCGACACGTACCGCTCCGGCGGTGCCGGCGGCCAGCACGTCAATAAGACCGAATCCGCCGTGCGGATCACCCATCTGCCCACGGGCATCATTGTCCAGTGTCAGAATGAACGAAGCCAGCACAACAATCGGGAAGTGGCCCTGTCTCTGTTAAAATCCAAGCTGGTGGAATTAAAGGAGAGGGCTCACATGGAGAAAATCGAAGAACTCACCGGGGAACAGAAGGACATGAGCTGGGGCTCCCAGATCCGTTCCTATGTGTTCAACCCGTATCAGATGGTGAAAGATCACCGCACGCTGGCAGAGACCAGTGATGTCTACGGCGTTCTCGACGGAGACATCGACCTATTTATCAATGCCTGGCTGCAGGCAAGCGCACAGGGGGAAATGCAGGAATGATGAACATCGAACAGAAAATCGCCGCAGAACTCGGGATCCGGCAGGAACAGGTGGAAGCTGTGGCAGCCATGCTGGATGAAGGCAACACCGTTCCTTTCATTGCCCGTTACCGGAAAGAAAAAACCGGTTCTCTGGATGACGAAGTGCTGCGCAAACTATCCGAGCGGCTCACCTACCTGCGCAACTTCAATGCGAAGCGGGAGGACATCGAACGTCTGATCACGGATCAGGGCAATATGACCGATGAGATCCGGGAGAAGCTGGCACAGGCGGAGACGGTCACCGAACTGGATGACATCTATCGGCCGTTCCGTCCGAAAAAACGGACCCGCGCCATCATCGCCATTGAAAAGGGCCTGAAACCCCTGGCGGACTTCATCATGGCTGGTCAGGGCGATATCCCTGCCGAGGCCGCCACCTTCGTGGATGAGGAAAAGGGCATCGGATCAGCCGATGATGCCATCAGCTATGCACTGGACATTCTGGCGGAGCAGTTTTCCGATGATGCCGACAACCGGAAGTGGATCCGGGATTACTGCCAGAAACTGGGCATGGTGGTCTCCACCGGAAAAGGGGAGAATTCACCTTATGAAATGTATTTTGATTTCAGAGAACCGGTCAAAGCCCTTCCCGGACACCGCATCCTTGCCCTGAACCGCGGCGAGAAGGAAGGCGTACTGAAAGTCGGGGTGGAACTGGATCAGGAGATCATCGAAGACCACATGATCGATCATCTGGCCACTGTGAATTCCGCCAACCGTCCCTACATCGTTCGTGCGGTGAAAGACTCCCTGAAGCGGCTGATCTGGCCCTCCATCGAGCGGGAGATCCGGAATCTTCTGACGGAAAAAGCCGAAGCAGGCGCCATCGATGTATTCTCGAAGAACCTGTCCGCCCTGCTGCTCCAGGCTCCTGTCAAGGGAAAGCGGATCATGGGCTATGACCCGGGGTTCCGAACCGGCTGCAAGATCGCCGTTCTGGATGAAAACGGAAAATATCTGGAATCGACGGCAGTGTATCCCACGGTCCCGAGAAAAGACATTGCCGGCACGATCCGGACGCTGAAAGCCCTGATCAAAAAACATAATGTGGAGATCATTTCCCTGGGCAACGGGACGGCGTCACGTGAATCAGAGGAAGTCATCGCGCAGCTCATTGCCGAACTGAAAAAAGAGGAGAACCGTGAGGTCAGCTATGTCGTCACCAGTGAAGCCGGGGCCTCCGTGTATTCAGCATCCCAGCTGGCCACCCAGGAATATCCGGATCTGGATGTCACCGTCCGCGGGGCCATCTCCATCGGCCGCCGCCTTCAGGATCCGCTGGCGGAACTGGTCAAGATCGATCCCAAAAGCATCGGCGTCGGACAGTATCAGCATGACATCGATCAGAAGAAGCTGGACGAATCCCTCACCGGCGTCGTCGAAGACTGCGTCAACAGTGTCGGCGTCGATCTGAACACCGCCACACCGAGCCTGTTGACCTATGTCTCCGGGATCAATAAAACCATCGCCGAAAATATCATCCTGTATCGTGACGAGACGGGCGGGTTCAGGTCCAGAAAGGAACTGGGCAAAGTCAAGCGCCTGGGGCCCAAAGCCTATGAGCAGTGTGCCGGGTTCCTGCGCGTATCCGAATCCGATGAGATCCTGGATAATACCGGAGTCCATCCCGAGTCCTACAAAGTGGCCAGACAGGTACTGGATCTGCTCGGCTACACGAAGACTGAGGTCAGGACCGGCGCGTTGAAGGATCTGCAGGCGAGAGCCGACAAGTACTCGCTGAGAAAACTCAGTGAAGAGACCGGGGCCGGTGAACCCACCCTCCGGGATATGATTAAAGAACTCATGAAACCGGGCCGTGACCCGCGGGAAGAACTTCCACAGCCTGTTTTCAAAACCGGCGTTCTGGATCTTAAAGATCTCGAGGAGGGGATGATCCTTCAGGGCACAGTGCGCAATGTCTCAGACTTCGGCGCATTTGTCGACATCGGTGTTCATCAGGACGGGCTGGTCCACATCAGCCAGCTGGCGGACCGCTTTGTCAAAAACCCCATGGATGTGGTCAAAGTGGGCGATATCGTCGAAGTTCGGGTCATCGGTGTCGATCTCGGGCGCAAGCGGATCTCATTGTCCATGAAGAACATGGGGAAACAGAAAACGGCACAGAAGACCGGCAAGTAGACATCATGACAGGATTTCAGCCATTGCCTTATTTTCAATTGATGTGAAATTTACTGAATGATTTGCCAAAGTGTTGTCAAGTCGTTGAGGATGTACTATAATAAACATGTAAAAATAATATCTTCAGGGCGGGGTGTAAGTCCCCACCGGCGGTACAGCCCGCGAACCGTAACAGGTTGATCCGTTGCAACTACGGAGCCGACAGTATAGTCTGGATGAAAGAAGAATTTGGTTCATGAAATTCAGCCCTGGCTTTTTGCCGGGGTTTTTTATTTCACAAACCACTTCTGGAGGTATAAAAAATCTCAGGAGGAATCATTATGCAAAACACAAGAACATCTACCCAAGTCACTGTCAAAGGTGCACTGCTGCTGGCCATCGCGTTCGTCTTCACTTACTTTGAGTTTCCCATCATCCCGGCGGTGCCGTGGCTGAAACTGGATTTCTCGATGGTTCCGCTGCTGCTTGGCGCGTTGGCTCTGGGCCCCGGTGCCGGCGTGCTGCTGACACTGCTGCTCCAGGTGCTGCTGTTCATGACCAAGTCGACCACAGGCGGTGTAGGTGAGATCGCAAACTTCATTGTCATAGCCACCATGATCCTGGTAGTCAGTGCCATCTACCGCAAAAACCGCACCTTTACCGGTCTGGTCACAGGTCTTGTCCTTGGAACCGTCAGCTTTACCATTGCAGCTGTACTTGCCAATAAATTTATTCTGGTACCGTTGTTCTTCCCCGGTGAATTCCCCGGCGGAGCAGCTGCCTACAACACCTATCTCTACCGATTCGTCCCGCTGTTCAACGGTATCAAAGGCTTCTCAGTCGCCTTCATTTCCCTTGCCCTGTATTCCAGACTGGAACGATTCCTGAAAGTGGAATCTGCCAAATCCAAACGTCAGGGGAATCACGTGAAACTCAGCAAAGTCTGATCAGGCGGAGGCCATCTCGAACAGCGAACCAGACCCATCCGGATCGGCCGGGAGCGGATCATTCTCAGGTCTATGCCTGAAAAATCCACATCGAAAGAGTAAATACTGAAGTTAACGGACTGAAACAGGAAGCTGCGCATCAACGGCAAGCTATAAATATTATTAAAAATGAGTCGGGATCCAATAAAGGATCCCGACTCATTTTTTAGCTTCAGGAAATAAACTTCAGTGAAAATATCAGTGAATAACTTCAGTGAATAATTTCAGCGAATAACGTCTCTGACTGATTCCAGTGATCAGGATAAGAGTGATTTTTAGGAAGACTTGCTCTGATCTGGCAGCCGGGGAGATCCGGCGGACAAAAGTCATCACCAGTTTTCTGTACCATGGGCATGATTCGTGGCGGCCGTTTCTGACTTCAAATCCAGGGACATGGTCAGCGCGTCCTCCCCGTCGGGATAAAACCCTTTGCGAAGGCCGGTGGTGATGAAGCCGAAGGACGTGTACAGATCGAGGGCAAAAGCATTGGAGACCCTGACCTCCAGATAGATCACGGCCATGGATTTGGATCTCATATCGTCGATGAGCTGTTTCAGAAGCTGCCGGGCAATTCCCCGGCGGCGATGGCCGGGGTCCACGGCAATGTTGGTGATCTGGACTTCATCCATGACCAGCCAGGCCCCGATGAAGCCGACGGTCTCGGTTTGATCTCTCGCCGTGAGATAGTAGGTCAGCTCATGATTGAATTCTTCCTGAATGGCCGCCAGGGACCATGGGGATGAAAAGCTTCGGACGCTGATGCGATGGACGGCCTCCAGATCCTGCAGCGCCATCTTACATATCGAGATCATGGCCATGTTTTGCCTCATATTCGCGCTGAGCCTGAGGTTTGCGCATATAGCGGGGGAGGGTGGTTTCGCCCGGGGGCAGTCCCTGCTCCACATCATGGCGGCACAGTCTGGCAAGAGAAGAAGCTCTGTTGATGGAGGCGTCTTCGATGAGGCGGGCTTTTGGAAAAGCTTCGGCGATGTCGTGTCCATATTTCACCAGACCATCTCCGGCTATGACAAGGGAGCCGCCTTCGCCGAATCTGGTCTGAAGTTCGTCGAGACTGCGCACATCGGGGGGCAGGATCTCCCTGGAGCCTTCTGACCCATGATGGAACGCCTGACTGTAAAACGTCTTTTTCAGGGCATCCAGGAGGACGAGGACATCCCGGTCATGGTCCCTGAGAGGTTCTGCGGCAGTCTCAAAGGAGGAATACCCGTACAGCGGTATGTCCAGGGCATAGGCCATGGCTTCCAGAACGGAAAGACCGATCCTTAACCCGGTGAAGGAGCCTGGCCCCAGGTCAACGGCCAGATGGGTGAGTTGACCTGGGGTGATGCCGGTTTTCGCCATGAGATCTTCGATCATGGGCATAAGCAGCACGGAATGCTGTTTGCCGAAATTCATATTATATTCACCCAGCAGGATATGATCCTGCATCAGGGCAACAGAACAGTTGGAACCGGATGTATCAGCAGCCAGTATCAGCATGGGGCAGACTCCTTTCAGTCATTTCGCCTGACCAGGTCATGGTGATCCTTCGTTCATCGGGCGATTCACCGGTGAGGATCTCGATTTTCAGATGGTCTTCCGGAAGGATGCCAAAGATCAGACCGCTCCATTCAATGACGGAGATGTCCTCACCGTAGATGGCTTCCTCAAAGCCCAGATCCAGGATCTCGTCTTCGTCATGGACGCGATAGACATCATAGTGATTCAGCTGGGATACCCCTTCTGGTGCCTGTGAGCCGGCGGGATAATTGTTGAGGATCGTGAAGGTGGGGGAACTGACATCTGCCGTGACGCCAAGGCCCCGGGCCAGACCTTTGACAAAATGGGTCTTGCCGGCGCCCAGATCGCCATCCAACAGGACGACATCGCCTGCTTTCAGATGACTGGCCAGAAGAAACCCGAGGCGAATGGTCTCTTCGGTGGATTTTGTGATGTAATTCATGGTAAAACTCGCTTTGATTTTATTTTAATATTTTTGTAATCAACAAATTTACTTGCTAGTATATAATACAGGAAACACGATGAAAAGGGAAAAACCAATGAGATTTTTAAAATATAGCATCGCTGTGCTTCTGGCCGGCGTTCTTTTAGTGTCCTGTACACTAAAGGGGGAAAGTCAGACGCGCGAACCCCACGGGCAGAGCGGAGTTTCTGAATCCGGGCCTGAAAAACGAAGCCTGAAGATCCTGACTTCCTCAAAGATCATCGCCGATATGATCCAGAGTCTTTCAGGGGAGCATACCGTGAACTATCTGGCTCAGTCCGAAGCCCAGATGAATCAGATCCTGCCCGAGCCGGACATGGTCTCAGAAGGCAGCTACGATGCGTTCTACTATATCGGGGCCGGCTATGAACCCTTTATCCGCGAGTTCACCGGCGGCATCGACAAGAACCGGGTCAGTGTCGTGAATATCTCGCGCGGTATCGACATCCTTCGCCATAAGATCAATAAGATCGACATTGAAAACTACTATTATCTGACCAACAGTACGAATTTTAAAATCGCACTCAACAGCATCAAGAATTCTCTGCAGGAGATGGATTCGGGCAGCAAGGTTGAATATGACGAAGGCTTTGTCGCGATGTCGGCCAGAATCGATGATTTCAAGAAACAGGTCAGACAATTCACGGAGGAGAATGATCAACTGGTTTTTCTCGCCGATTCGGACTGGGTGGCCTATGTTGTAGCTGATTACCATGCGGATTACCAGCTCATCTCTGACTATGCAGAAAGAAAAACATCGGAAGCGGCTGCCAATACCACGACAGCCATGGCACCTTCGAACACAGCATCACTGACAGACCCGGAAAAACGGATCTTCCTGTATTCGGAGGATCTGTCATTGCAGAAGTATGCGGACGATATCGTAAAATTCAGTCTGATCCCTGTAAAAATTGATTTATACAGCGGCGAAGGGTCCATTGTTGACAGTTTCCAGACCCATTTCGATAAAATCCGGGAAGCCGTCCAACCGAAACCCTAGGGTGTTCCGCCGCTGAATCCGCACCATCTGACATTCAGAGAACAGACTATACAAAGTATAAATTCTTTAATTTAAACAGAAAGTGAAAACCTGTAATCTTCCCGGGGGAAGGTTACAGGTTTTCAGTTGCCCTGAAGAAGCCGCTGCCATAGGAGATCCGGTAAGCCCGCCTCCCGGATTTTACGGGCTGCACGCTGCACGTCATAGGGGACGGAGCGTTTTTCTATGGTTGCGGCTTCATCATCATAGATCAGATATTGCGCGTCGGGCGTCTGATTCCTGGGCTGACCGACACTGCCTCCGTTGAAGAGGTAGCGAGCGGCTGGATCTAAGTGGATCAGCGCATCGCTGTTCAGCGCCGCATAGGTGATCGTACTGCCCAGTGCCGTGAAACAGCCGGGGACATGGGTATGCCCGAAGAAAGCAACCCTTTGATGGTCCCGTTCCATTTTTGTCAGAGACAGTGCCAGATACGGAGAACGGGTGTCGCCGGGCGTCAGGTAATAGAACCCTTGGGGGTGATAGGGGGATCCATGGGAGGCATAGCCACCGGTAAACTGAGCTTCCAGGGGCAGAGCCCGGATCCATTCCATGTGTTCCCGGGACAATTGGTTTTTCGTGAACTCGGCAGATTGCCGGGCCAGGGGATTGAAGTTTTTGATCTCGGACCAGTTCAGCTGGACCTGCTCGTGATTGCCCAGCAGTGACAGGGATGCCCGGGATCGCATCAGGTCGATGCAGGCTCCGGGGTCCGCACCGTAGCCGACGGTATCCCCCAGATTGATGATCGTGCCGGCTCCGCAGTCGGACAGAACTGCCTGAAGCGCTTGCAGGTTACCGTGAATGTCACTCAGAATGATGTAGCGCATTGGCTCAGCTCTCCTTGATCATTTCATAGTATTCATTGGTCAGGGAGCCGATGATGATGATGTCAGGTGATTCCAGGAATTGGGCGATCTCCCGGGCCAGTTCTCTGGCGTATTCCAGGGTAATGGGATCCTCGGCTTTGTTGATAAACAAAACCCGTGTCCCTTTGGCTGTCCGAAACATCATATCAGGATCCAGGATCAGACGTTTGATGTCCTCCCGGGAAATGATGTTGCCGACCTTCTTGCCGGTGAGATCACAGAAAATGTCAAGATTATGGACCGTTTCCACAGAAATTTTCAGACCGATGGATGTGATGTCAAGGATCCCCAGGGTCATGTCAGTGGACTCCGGCAGGACCGGTTCATTGGCACGCCAGGCCTTGAGCGGGCGCTGACGGGATTCATCACATTCGATGAGGGACAATTCAAAGCAGTTGATCTGCTCCTCCAGCACTTCAAGGGACAGGCCCCGCAGCGAATTGTCGGGGTCGATGTCGTAGGCGAGGACGTGAACGCCTGGCTGTTTATATTCACAAAGCGAATAGTCCTCCCGGAATTCGTAGTCGACAAAATCGACTTCGGACTCCGGGATCCGCTCCATATTTAGTGTATTGGAAATGAAAACACGTTTGGCTGCCCGATTTTCCCGGGCCAGGGTGCGGATCATCGTTGTTTTACCGCCGGATCCGATCAGAGCCACCACTCGAAAGGGTTTTTTAAAAATGAAGCTGGAAAGATTCATCACACACCTCCAACAGATGATTCATTCATTATAACAGTGACAGGTAAAATGGAGAAGAAGAGATGCAGGGATAATCAAAATTTGATCGCACTTGTTTTTGAATCCGGCCGTGCAAGATCCTGAAGAATTACAACAGTCTGCGGGGATTGTAATCGGGGGAGAGAACACTTTGGAAACAGCGATGACCAAGAGATGAAAAGTTCAAATGCCTGTTTCAATCATAGAACAAGTGTTCTATAATTGAAACAGGCAATCTAATCGCACAGGGAGGTCATCATGGATTCGAATGCTGTAAAATTAGATGTGATCGCGGAATTTGCGGACGGACGGGTCATTCCCAGACGGGTTCGCTATTATGACATCAATTCTGCAGAATATGTGGAAAAAGACATTGTGAGCATATACTATGAAGTGGCGGATGGGCGCCGGAGCCAGTACGGGATCCGATTCTCCGGAGACCAGTCCGGGATCCTGAGTTTTTACCGGGCTACCGGGCGCTGGCAGCTGGTGCAGCACTTATGACGTGGCTTGCGCGGGTCAAATACCCGGGTGGGCAATTACATTAAAACAACACAAAACGAGTTGAGCATAGGATAACATCGGAAAATACATCACAGTATGTGTAATTAGTGTAAATTTAAGGAATGTTTACAAGTTGGCACCCTGAATTGACAGAACTGATCCAATTTGAGTTCATTATTGAGGGCTGATCCCGCAAAAAACGAACAAAGCCAGAGTAAAGGCACTCTGGCTCGTTTGCAATGGCAGGGGTAGCAGGGATCGAACCCACATTAACGGTTTTGGAGACCGTTGCTCTACCTTTGAACTATACCCCTTTGAGTGCAAAACTACTTTATCATTATAATCAATTTCAGTTGTAGTTGTCAACGAGAAAAAGCAGGGAAAAGTCCTTTCCTGAAGGATTTCCTAATTATCCCATGGCAAAATGATAATCCAGGAATGAAAAAGGGGATATTGGATACTATAAACAAATTATAAACTATTTTTCAGCAGATAGTTATAAAATTGACAATATTTGAATAAAGTGTAAAATAAGAATAGTACTAAACTGAAATACGCGGCAAGGGAGTCAGTTCAATGCAGGAATCTTTAAAATTGGAGAACCAACTTTGCTTTGCAGTCTATGCCCTTTCCAGAGAAATCACCAAGCTCTACCGACCGTTCCTCGACCAGTTGGGTTTGACCTACACACAGTATCTGGTAATGATCGTTCTTTGGGAAAAGGACGGGATTGCCCTGAAGAAGCTGGGCAGGGACCTTAACCTGGATTCCGGTACGCTGACCCCTCTGCTGAAAAAACTTGAAGCGGAAGGGCTCATCAACCGGAAACGAGACTATAAGGATGAACGGAATTTGCTGATTTTCCTAACGGAAACTGGTCACGCTCTGCTGAAGAAAGCTGAAGCAGTTCCGCAAAAGGTGCGCTGCAGGTTGCCTCTGGAGGAGCAGGAGATCGGTGAAATGCGAGAAAAGCTTCATCATATCCTGAAAACTCTTAAGGAACTGCCGGAATAACCCGGAGCAGCATTTGCCTGCTTTAAGTTGGAGAAGATGGGTAAAGAGAGAAACGAAACATCAAACATCAAAAAGTGGGACAGCCATCTCAGGACGGCTGTCCGTTTATTTTTGAATGACTGTTTCTATAGCGGGGTGGCGGCACGGGGGCATTCTGAAACTTGAGCGTAAAGGTGGTTCCCTTGCCGACTTTGGAAGAAACATGGATCATGCCTTTGTGGTTGTCCATGATCCGCTTGACGATGGTCAGGCCGATCCCGGAGCCTTCGATAACTTCTCTGGACCGGTCCACCCGGTAGAAGCGTTCAAAAATATTCGGGATATCTTCTTCCGGGATCCCAAGGCCGGTGTCGCGGACCTCGAGATAGGTAAAATTAGCGTCTTTTTTCAGCGTAAGAAAGATTCTGCCGTTTTCCGGTGTGAATTTGACCGCATTGTGCAGGAGGTTGAGGACGACCTGATACAGTGAATGGTAGTCGCCGAAGATGTGATAGTGATCCTTGCGATAATACTCAAAGGTTAAATGGATGTTTTTGTCCTTTGCGATGCCGAGAAAGTTATTGTAGAGGTCCTGACAAAGGGCACGCAGATTGACCTCCTTGTACTGGCTGGTGTCGGACTCGGCTTCAAATTCCTTTAATACATTGAGATTTCCCAGGAGTTTGCCAAAGCGGATGACTTCGCTGTTCAAAGATGCCAGGCGGTCCGTGGAGATGGGGACGATGCCGTCGATCATGGCTTCCAGGTTCATCTGGAGCACGTTCAGGGGATTTCTCAGTTCATGGGAGATATCAGAGATCAGACGACGGCGCAACGTGTCCTGCTGATCCATTTTCTCGCCGAGGATATTGATGCTCTGCCGCAGCTGCTCAATTTCCACGATGTCCGTTTTCAGATTTTCACGGGTTTTGAAGTTCCCCTGGGACAGCATGAAACTAGTGGAGGCGATGGAGGAGATGGGTTCGGAGAGCTGTTTGGAGAGAAAGAAAGAAAGACCGAAAATCAGCAGGGATCCAATGATCGCGCTGGCCAGCACAGACATGGTCAGACTGAAGACAAATTGCTCCTCGTTTTTTGAGATCAGCAGGGGCGTAAACTGACCGATGGTGACATAACCGACCGTATCTCCATCCACCACCACCTGGTGCCGTTTGAAATTGAACTGCTCCAGATTCAAGGGTGGGGATCCCTCCGGCTGGCGGGCTGAAAGCTGTGCCAGGATCAGTTCCGGCTCAAGCTGCCAGACGGTGTTTTCGTTGGCGTCTTCGAGTTTTACGGAAAAGCCGGAAATGGATGCCTCACGGACGACGCTGGTCCCGGCATCCACGGTCCAGCCTTTTTTTCCGTTGGACACATAGGCATCCCGGAATTCTCCCACGATCCGTTCATCCCGTGATTCCTGGTTGGATCGGATATAAATGGAGTATTGACGGTTGATGTTGAAGTTGATGATGATATAGGTCAGGATCAAAGCCATCAGGGCGGAAACGGTGATCGCCACAGCCAATTTATAGCGAATGGTGTTCAATTACAGATCACCGCCAAATTTATAACCCAGTTTGAACACCGTGAGGATGTATTTCGGATTTTTCGTATCCTCCTCGATCTTCTTGCGGATATTCTTGATGTGGACGTCAATGGTCCGGTCCACGCCGTCAAAATCAGCCCCCAGTACTTTCTCGATGAGCAGTTCCCTGGACATGACAACACCCTGATTGGATGCCAGGATTTCAAGGATGTCGAATTCAATGGGCGTCAGCGGGATGTTTTCACCGCGGACCCGAACTTCCCGGCGTTCCTTGTCAATGAGCAGCTCACCGTTATTGTAGGAGTAACTGTTGGGATTGACTGCGGGTTCATTCAGTCTGCGAAACAGAGCATTGATCCGAGCCGTCAGTTCCCGGGGGGAGAAAGGTTTGACGAGATATTCATCCGCCCCCATTTCCAGCCCCTGGATCCTGTCCTCCAGAGCGGACTTGGCCGTGAGCATGAACACGTAAGTCGAACTTTTTTCGCGGATCTTGCGGCAGATTTCTTCTCCCGAGATATCCGGGAGCATCAGATCCAGGATCACCAGGTCAAAGGTCTCCTGCTCAAAAAGTTCCAGACCCCGGTATCCGCGGGTGGCTGTCCGGACTTCGTAGCCTTCCTTTTTTAAATACGCTTCAATGGCTTCCAAAACGGAAACTTCATCTTCGATGACTAGTATTTTACTCATGTTCATTCTCCTTTGAAACATCTGATTTCATTATAGCACGGCTGTGATTTGACTGTCCCGATACCCGAAAATGCCAGTCATAATGGACAGGAATGGATTAAAAACGAAACTGAC